>JAJYSQ010000098.1 GCA_021793495.1 Actinomycetes bacterium | reverse complement strand
GTCCAGGGCCCGGCCGTCCGACGGGCCGTAGTAGCCGATCGCTGATGCTGAGATCAAGATGGCCGGGAGCGGGTCCAGCCTGGTCACCGCTTGTGCGATGGCGCGGGTCCCCAGCACCCGGCTGTCGTGGATCTGCTGCTTGTACTCCCCGGTCCACCGGTGGTCCCCGACGCCCGCGCCGGCCAGGTGCACCACGGCCTCGACCCCGTCCAGCCGTGCGGTGTCGACCGTGCCGGCATAGGGATCCCAAGCGGCCTCGTCGGGCCGCCCCGGGGGCCGACGGACCAGCCGGAGGACCTCGTGCCCGTCTCGGCGCAGTGACCGTACCAGGGCACTGCCGATCAAACCGGTCGACCCGGTCACCGCGTACCTCATGGTCCCCATCCTGTCCTGAACCGGGGCGCTACGCCGCAGCGGGGTGGAGCGGCCTCGGGCCGGACAGCGATGTGGTCAGGGGGCAACCTCCTCGTCGAACGTGCCCGCCTCCAGCCGGAGCTTCATCGCGACGAGGAAGCGGGCGGCGTCCGCGCCGTCGACCAGCCGGTGGTCGTAGGACAAGGCCAGCATCACGATGTGCCGGACGGCCAGGGTTTCTCCCAGGTCCGGATGCTCGACCACGGTGGGTCGTTTCACGACTACCCCGGTGCCCAGGATGGCGACCTGGGGAGGGTTGATGATGGGAGTGTCGAACAGGGCGCCGCGGCTGCCGGTGTTGGTGATGCTGAAAGTCCCGCCACCCAGCTCGTCCGGGGTGATCCGGTTGGACCGGGTCCGGTCCGCGAGGTCGGCGATCCGGCGGGCGAAGCCGGCGATGTTCAGGTCCCCTGCGTCGTGGATGACCGGTACGAGCAGCCCTCGATCGGTGTCCACGGCGATGCCGAGGTGCTCGGCTGCGGGGTAGACGATGGTGTCGTCGACGATGCTGGCGTTCAGCGTGGGGTAGGTCTTGAGGGCCTCCACCGCCGCCTTCGCGAAGAAGGGCAAGAACGAGAGCTTGACCCCCTCCCGGGCCAGGAAGGAGTCACGGACCCTCTCGCGGAGCCGGGCGACCGAGGTGACGTCCACCTCCACGACCGTGGTGAGCTGGGCCGTCGTCCGCAGCGACGAGACCATCCTCTCGGCGATCACCCGCCGAAGCCGGGACATGGGCTGGGAGGTGCCACGGAGGGGCGAGATCGGGGGTGCTGCCGTGCGGCTTCCTGCCGCCGGGTGGGTGCCGGACGGGCGGTCCGCTCCCGACGTCGCTGCGACCTTCAGGGCCGCCTCCCGTGCGGCTGCTGCATCGAGGATGTCCTGCTTGCGCACCCGTCCGCCAGCTCCGGTGCCGCGCACCGACGCCAGGTCGACGCCCGCCTCGGCCGCCATCTTGCGGACCAACGGGGTGACATAGGGGCCCGATGCGCCAACGTCGGCTGCCACTGCCGCTGCTGCTTCCGCAACGGGTGCCGCAACGGGTGTGGGTGTCACTGCCGCAACGGGTGTCGGTGTGGGGGTGGGTGTGGGTGTGGGGGTGCTGTCGGAGATGACGGCGAGCTCGGCGCCGACGGGGACGGTCTCGTCGACGGCGGCGGTGATCCGGGTGAGTACGCCGCTGGCGGGGGAGGGGATCTCGGTGTCGACCTTGTCGGTGGAGACCTCGAGCAGAGGCTCGTCGGCCTCGACGTGGTCGCCTTCCTGCTTGAGCCAGCGGGTGACCGTGCCCTCGGTGACGCTCTCTCCGAGCGCCGGCATCGTGACCGAGACCGCCATGGTGTGCGAACTCTCCTTCGGTGGGGCGCGCCTCGGCGCGATGGGCCGGTTGGGTCAGTGGCTCGGCTGCTCAACCGCCCCGACGACCAGCATGCCGGTGATCAGCCATGTGAGTGCAACGGCTTCCCGGCGAGAGCCAGGTGGGCCTCGCCGACCGCCTCAGTCTGCGTCGGGTGCGCGTGGATGAGGGAGGCCACGTCGCTCGGGTAGGCCTCCCAGTTGTAGATCAACTGGGCCTCGGCGACGAGCTCGCCGACCCGCGCGCCCACCATGTGGATCCCGACGACCGGGCCGTCCTTCTCGCGTACCAGCTTGACGAACCCGGAGGTCTTGAGGATCTGGCTCTTGCCGTTGCCGGCCAGGTCGTACACGACCGTCTCGACCCGGTCCGCCCCGTACCGACTGGCCGCCCCGGTCTCGGTCAGCCCCACCGAGGCCACCTCGGGGTTGCTGTACGTGACCCGGGGGACGCCGTCGTAGTCGATCGGGTGAGGGTCGAGACCGGCGAGCCGCTCGGCGACCATGATGCCCTCGCCGAAGCCGACGTGGGCCAGCTGCAGGGTGGGGATGAGGTCCCCGACCGCCGAGATCGTCGGCACGTTGGTCTGGCACACCCCGTCGACGAGCACGTACCCGCGGTCCATCGCTACGCCGGCCTCTTCGTACCCCAGCCCCGCCGAGGCCGGTCCGCGTCCCACGGCGACGAGCAGCAGCTCCGCGTCCAGGCCGGCGCCGTTCTCCAGCAAGACCCGAACACCTTCGTCGGTCGTCTCCACGCCGCTGAACCGGGCCCCTAGGTGGAAGGCGATACCCCGGCGGCGGAAGGCCCGCTCGAGCATGGCCGAACTGGCCTCGTCCTCGGCAGCGACCAGGTGAGGCAGGGCCTCGACGATCGTGACGTCAGCGCCGAACGAACGCCAGATGCTGGCGAACTCGCACCCGATGACCCCTCCGCCGAGAACCACCACCGACGTGGGCACTCGATCCAGGGCCAGGGCATGGTCGCTGTCGATCACTCTGACGCCGTCGATGGTCAGGCCTGGTAGCGACCGGGGGACGGACCCGGTGGCCAGGACGACGTGCCGGCCCTCGTACCGAGTGCCGGCAACCTCTACGGCCGTCGGAGAGACCAGCCGGCCGGTACCTTCGACGTACGTGATGCCACGACTGCGTACGAGCCCTTGCAACCCCTTGTACAGGCGGGAGACGACCCCCTCCTTGTACCGGTTCACCCCCGCCATGTCGATGCCCGCCAGCGTGGTCTGCACGCCGAACTGCTCCCCCTCGCGGGCTGTGTCGGCCACCTCCCCCGCGTGCAGCAGAGCCTTGGTCGGGATGCACCCCCGGTGCAGGCAGGTCCCACCGACCTTGTCCTTCTCGACCAGTGCGACCGACAGGCCGAGCTGCGCGCCGCGCAACGCCGCCGCGTACCCGCCGCTGCCTCCGCCGAAGACCACCATGTCGAAGACCGCACCGGCACCCTCGAACGCCGACTGTACTTCCGCCACCGAACGCACTCCTGTCCGCGACTGAGCCACCGTGCCGTCTGGCCTGCCGTCTCATCTTGGCACCAGGGTCACCGGCCTCCCTAACCAGCTCCCCTGCGGACCAGCCCCCCTGCGGACCAGCTCCCCTGCGGACCAGCTCCCCCGGCCGCCTCGGGTGGAACCCTGGTGATCAGCCCCGCGTTCCTCGTTCGGAGAGCACGACAGCCGGCTTGACCGCAGCAGACCTCGACCGGGAAGGAAGCAGCCGCCGATGAGTCGATGGCTCGGCAAGGCTCGTCCGGGACGCCGTCGCGAGGGGGACTCCGTGGACTTGGCCCATCTGGAGAGCTTCATCGCCAGCCACCGCGGGGTGGAGGCGTTCGTCGAGCCGGCCACCACGGTGACCCCGACCACGGTGCTGCTGGTCGCGGGGACGGGAGAGTGGACCCGTCGTCGGGTCGCCGACCCGCGCACCGCCCAACGTCTCGCCCTGCGGTGGGGACTGCCGGCCTATGACGCGGCGGTCGTGGGGTACCCGGCGCGGATGCGGCAGTTCGACGCGGCGCGACGCGGATCCAACCCAGACCCGCACCGCGGTCCCCGCGCCCCGGGACGAACCGCGTCGGGCCCAGCGTGAACCGTGGGACGGGCAGGTCAGAACCGGCCGTCGGCCAGATCCTCGGCGATCTTCACGAAGGTCCGTACGGCTGCGCCGGTGCCACCCTTGGGCGTGTAGCCGAAGGGCTTCTCCTCGTTGAAGGCAGGCCCCGCGATGTCCAGGTGCGCCCACGGGATCGTGGCCGGCACGAACTCTCGGAGAAAGATCCCGGCGACGAGCATGCCCCCGTTACGATCCCCGATGTTGGCCAGGTCCGCGATCGGGGAGTCCAGCGAGGCGCGGAGCTCGTCGGGCAGCGGCATCGCCCACATCGCCTCGCCGGCCCGAGTGGCAGCATCGACCACTCGATCACGCGTCCGGTCGTCGTTGGACATCACCGCGCCGGTCCGTCGGCCCAGGGCCACCAGGGCGGCGCCGGTGAGCGTAGCGGCGTCCACGATCAGGTCGGGCTTGTCGGCCGCGGCGGCCACCAGCGCGTCGGCGAGGATGAGCCGGCCTTCCGCGTCGGTGTTGAGCACCTCCACCGTGCGCCCACCGTAGGTCGTCAGCACGTCCGAGGGGCGTTGTGCGGCCCCCGAGGGCAGGTTCTCGACCATCGGCGCCCAGCCGACGACCTCGATCTCCACGCCGAGCCGAGCGATCGCGGTGACTGCGGCGATCACCGCAGCGGCCCCGCTCATGTCGGCCTTCATCCCCGGCATGGATGCCGGCGGCTTGAGCGACAGGCCACCGGAGTCGAAGGTCACGCCCTTGCCGACCAGCGCCAGCCGCCGAGTGGCCCTGGGGTGCCGGTAGGTCAGGGTCACCAGGCGTGGCGGGTTGGCCGACCCCTGGCCCACGCCGATGATGCCGCCGTACCCGCCGCGGCGTAGCGCCCGCTCGTCGAGCACCCCGACCTTGATCGGCAGCGCCTTGGCCGCGTCGACGGCCGCCTGTGCCAGCTCCACGGGGTGCAGGTCGTTGGGTGGGGTGTTGACCAGGTCGCGGGCGAGGTTGACCGCCTCGGCCACCACGGCTGCCCGTTCCACGGCCGAACGCACGGCGCGTTCCCGGGGGGAGGGTACGACCAGGGTCACCGAGTCCACGGGAGCCTTTGCCCGCTCGGCTGACAGGTGGCGGTACCGGTCGAAGGTGTAGGTGCCCAGCAGCACGCCCTCGGCCACGGCAGCGACCGCCGCCGGGTCCTCGCACGGCAGGCCGATCGCCACTTTGCGCAGCCCGGCCAGCGCACGCATCGCTGCGCCAGCAGCCCGCCGCAGGATCTCGGGGTCGAAAGCGGTTCCCTCGGCCGGAGCCTTGCCCAGCCCGACGACCGCCAGGACCCCGGCACCGAGCCGGCCCTGGGTCGGGATGCGGGTCACCTCTTCCAGCCCGCCCGTGGCCCCCAGGGCGCTCAGTGCGGCGAGCAGCCCGCCTTCCAGGGGAGTGTCTACCTCGGTGGCCGGCCCGACCAGCTCGGGCCCGGTGGTCCCGGAGGCCACCCCGACCACGACGGCATCGGTGCGGACGGTGGCGAGGGAGGTGCTGCTCACCCGGAGGCTGGTCACGGTTCTCCCGACTTCATGGATCGCTCACCGCAGGCGGACCGCAGCCTGCGGTGCACGACGTGGTGGTGTGGACGGCACTGAGATGGCACCCGCAGCCCGGCGCGCGTGCGGACCCCGCGATGCTAGCGTCCACGGTCGTGACCTCGCCGTCGACACGCCCTGCCACGACGCCCCGGCGCTCCCCGCTGGATGACCGCCACCGGGAGCTGGGGGCTCGGATGGCGGACTTCGGCGGCTGGGCGATGCCGATCGAGTACGCCGGCGGGGGGGTCCTCGCCGAGCACGCCGCGGTCCGTGAGCGGGTCGGGGTGTTCGACGTCAGCCACCTGGGCAAGGCCACGGTGACCGGTGTGGGGGCTGCGGCGTTCGTCGATGCGACGTTGAGCAACGCGTTGGGACGCATCGGCCCAGGTCAAGCGCAGTACACGCTCTGCCTGGATCCGGGCAGCGCCGGCGTGGTCGACGACCTGATCGTCTATCTGCGCTCCGATGACGACGTCCTGCTGGTCCCGAACGCCGCGAACACCGCGGAGGTCGTGCGCCGGTTGGTGGCCGAGGCACCGGCGGGAGTGTCCGTGACCGACCGGCACGAGGAGTTCGGTGTGCTGGCCGTGCAAGGACCCCGGTCCGACGAGGTGCTGGACCGGATCGGACTGCCGACGGGACACCCGTACATGTCGTTCCGGGAGGTCGAGTGGGGCGCCCGGGGGGTCGTGGTCTGCCGGACCGGTTACACCGGGGAACGGGGGTACGAGCTGCTGGTCCCGTGGGCTGCCGCGCTGGCCCTGTGGGACGCCCTGCTCGAGGCCGGAGAGCCGGCTGGCATCCTGCCGGCCGGTCTCGGGGCTCGAGACACGCTGCGGACCGAGATGGGGTACCCCCTGCACGGTCAGGACCTGTCGCGGTCGGTCACACCGAACCAGGCCCACCTGGGCTGGGCGGTAGGGTGGTCGAAGCCGACCTTCTGGGGCCGCGAGCCGCTCCTCGACGAACGGGCCGAGGGCCCGCGGCAGACCGCGATCGGACTGCTGCTGCTGGAGCGGGGCGTGCCCCGGCCGCACATGACGGTGCACGACCTCCAGGGCCAGCCACTTGGCGAGACCACCAGCGGCACGTTCTCCCCGACGTTGCGGACCGGTATCGCCCTTGCCCTGGTGCGCAGCAGCTCCGAGCGGCCCGCACCAGCAGTGGACGAGGAGCTCCTCGTGGACGTCCGGGGGCGTCGATGCCGGGCGCGCGTGGTGCGCCCGCCCTTCGTGGCGTCGCACGTCCAGGACTGAGCACACCCGTTCACCGCGGGGA
>JAJYSQ010000097.1 GCA_021793495.1 Actinomycetes bacterium | reverse complement strand
CCGCAGCCGCGACGAGGACTGCCAGCATCACCACCTGGGTCACGACGGCTCCGACCATCGTGTCGATGCGTGCGGCCCGCAGCGACCGCGGCAGCCTCCGGGTCCCGGTCCGGTCGATCACCGCCGACTGCTGGTAGAACACCATCCACGGCATGATCACCGCGCCGACGTTCGCCGCGAGCAGCAGCACATAGCTCTGCTCGGAGATCCACGGGTGGGCCAGACCGCTGGCGATCGCCGGAAGGTGGGGGTGGGCGAGCAGGGCCGCAGGGATGAACAGCAGCTCCAGGCTGCCGATGGCGATCCCGATGCGCTCGACCCGCCGGTACCGGCCACCCAGCACCAGCCAGGCCAGCAGGGCGGCGACCACGCCGATGGAGACGGCACGAGGGATGCCGTACAGGGTGCCAACACCGGCCACCCCGGCGAACTCGGTGATCAGCGCCCCGATGCAGGCGACGAACAGCGTGCCGGCGGACAGCCAGGCCCACCGGGCCCCGAATGTCTCGCGGATCAGCGCGCCGTGACCCTTCCCGGTCGCGAGCCCCAGACGGACGGTCATCTCCTGGACCAGATAGAGGATCGGGATGAGCACCAGCTGCCACAGGGCCAGCCGGTAGCCGTACCGCGCACCCGACTGCGCGGCGGTGATCACGCTGCCGGCGTCGGTGTCCGCGAGCATGACCATCACCCCCGGGCCGAGCGCCGCGAGCAACGGGAGCAGCGCTCGAGAACGGCGACCAGCGACGACGGCCCCGGCCTGCCCGATCGGTGCGGTTGCCGGGTCGGCATGCGTCTGCTCCGGCACCGCTGCTCCTGACGATGGTGAGGTGGTCAGATCAGAACGTTAGGTTAGCCTGTCCTCTTTGCCATGGCTTGTTCGGTGGCCGGCCGCTCGCATCCCCGGCGCCGGCACCCGGCCGTCGGACACCGACGGACCTGAACCCGGTAGACCGGCGCGTCCCCGAGGTGCACGCTTGGCTGCTCGCGCACTGGTCGAGGTGGCGGACGCTGACCCTCGGATGGGGTTGGCACCGTGTTACCCTGAGGGCTGGTTGAGCCAGTGGGTCCACGTCCGTTATTTCTGACGTCCGCGGATCTCTGACCGCGAACGGCCATCGTGACATGGCTCTCGCAGCGGCAGAGATGTCGACGACCGGGCACCGCACGGTGCGGAGTCGACCGACCAGAAACCCGAAGGCAGTGGTTGCCCTTTCCGGATCACCTGTAGGAATGCTCGCTCGACGACCCCTCGCAGCTGGCATGATGCCTCGCTCTGTCCTGTGCTGTCTTCCCCGTGATGAGGGACCCATCGGCTGACGCGGTGCCCCGCGCGCTGCTCCATTCCGACCATGGAGATCACCGATGAGCCGAACCACCATTGCTTTGCTGAGCACCTACCCGCCGACACAGTGCGGGCTGGCCACGTTCACTGCGGCCCTGTACGAGCAGCTGCGCCGTGCGCCGGGCCACGTCGGAGTGGTCAGGGTGCTGGACGGCCATGCCGAGGGACAGGCGGGACGAGAAGTCGTCGCCGAGCTGATGAACGGTTCCCGGGTCAGCGCCGCCGCCGCCGTGGTCACCCTGAACAACTATGACGCCGTGATCGTGCAGCACGAGTACGGCATCTACGGCGGACCGGATGGCGCCGACATCCTGGAGATCGTCGAGGCCCTCACCGTGCCCACGATCGTGGTCCTGCACACCGTGCTGCTGGATCCGACCCCGCGGCAACGGCAGATCCTGCAGGGGCTGGTCAACGCGGCCGATGCCGTCGTGACCATGGCCGAGACGGCGCGGCACCGGCTGGTGGAGCAGTACGGGGTGGACCCGACGCACCTCACCGTGATCCCCCATGGGGCGATCGACCACCGCCGGGTCCGGGCCCCGCGAACCGCGAGCCCCCGACCGCTCGTGCTCACCTGGGGGCTGCTCGGCCCTGGCAAGGGCATCGAGTGGGCGATCGACGCCATGGTGGGCCTGCGCGACCTCTCCCCCCGCTACCTGGTCGTCGGCAAGACTCACCCCAAGGTGCTCGAACGTGACGGGGAGGAGTACCGGCGCAGCCTCGCCGTGCGCGTACGCGAGCGCGGAGTAGCCGACCTCGTGCAGATCGACGCCAGCTACCTCGGGCTGTCCGAGCTTGCCGACCTGGTGGAACGCGCGGACGTGGTGCTGCTGCCGTACGACTCCCCGGACCAGGTCACCTCGGGCGTCCTCATCGAGGCGGTGGCCGCGGGCCGACCCGTCGTCGCGACGGCGTTCCCGCACGCCGTGGAGCTGTTGGCCGGCGGATCGGGCCTGATCGTGGAGCAGCGAGACCCAGAGGCCCTGGCCTCGGCGCTGCGCCGGGTGCTGACCGAGCCCGGGCTCGCCGACCAGATGGCCAGCCGCGCCGCCAGGCAGGCTCCCGCGCTGGTCTGGGAGGCGGTCGCGCAGCGCTATCGGTCGCTGGCCGCGAGCCTGGTCGCCGCCGGGCTCGTGGCCGCCTCGTGAGGCCACCCGCCCCCTCCTTCACCCACCTGCGCCGGCTCACCGACGACAACGGGCTGTTCGAGCACGCCCGAGGCGTCGTACCCCGACGCGACGGTGGCTACTGCGTGGACGACGTCGCTCGCGCCCTCGTGGTGGTGGGCCGCGAGGCCGATCCCGCAGGGAGCTCGCCGCTGCACGGGCTGGCCGAGGTGTACCTGTCGTTCCTGCTGGCCGCGCAGGCCGACGACGGGCGGTTCCACAACCGGTTCGGTACCGACCGGCGCTGGCACGACCAGCCGAGCGTCGAGGACTGCTGGGGACGTGCGCTCTGGGGGCTCGGTGAGCATGCGTCGGCTCGCCCGGACTCCCCGTCTGGCCAGCTGGCTCTCGACGCCTTCACCGTCGGTGCGCGCAGACGGTCACCCTGGTCGCGTCCCATGGCGTTCGCCGCTCTCGGCGCCGCGGCGGTTCTTCATGTTCTCCCCGACCACCCCGAGGCACGCTCGCTGCTGGCTGCCGCGGCCCACCGGATCGGCCGGCCGCGCGTGTCGCACGCCTGGCCGTGGCCCGAGGACCGCCTGACCTATGCGAACGCGCTGCTGCCCGAGGTCCTCCTGGCCGCTGGTGCTGCGTTGGACGACGATTCGCTGCGGGCGGACGGCCTGGCACTGTTGGGGTGGTTGCTCGACCTCGAGACCCGTGACGGGCACCTGTCCGTCACCCCCGTCGGGGGCCGAGGCCCCGGCGACACCGCTCCGGGGTTCGACCAGCAGCCGATCGAGGTCGCGGCCCTGGCCGACGCCTGCGCACGAGCCTATGCGATCACCGCGGACCCCCGGTGGGCCGACGGGCTCGAGCTGGCCGTCGCGTGGTTCCTCGGCCTTAACGACGCCGGCACGTCCCTGTACGACTCGGTGAGCGGTGGCGGCTGCGACGGCCTGGAACGTCACGGGCGCAACGAGAACCAGGGTGCCGAGTCGACCCTGGCCGTGCTGTCGACGTTGCAGCAGGGACGCCGGCTTCCGGTGCTGAGCCGGTGACCCCCGCCAGCCGGCCGTTGATCACCCGCACCGACCTGCGGCTGGCTCCCGACCCGTCCCGCGTGCTGGCTCGGCTCTTCGTCCCGGGCCAGGAGCTAGCCCGGGACCGCGAGTCCCGTGCCTCCGGTGTGCTGCACCGCGTCCTCGCCCTGCCGGAGGAGTCGGTGGCCATCACCGTCGGATCGGTGGCGGCGCGATACGCCGGGCGGCATCGGGACATCCGCACGATCCTGCAGTCGCACTACGAACAGGTCGCGCACCGGGTGACGGGTGGGGTGACGCTCTCGGACGATCGGCGTCTGCTCATCGGGGCCTGCTTCACGAACGAGTACTCGGTCGAGGCCGCCGCGCTGTTCAACCCTTCGGTGGTCGCGCACCCCGACCAGACCGGGCTGGAGCCCGGAGCAGTCCGTTTCGTGCTGAGCCTGCGAGCCGTCGGCGAGGGTCACATCTCGAGCCTCGAGTTCCGCACGGGGGTGGTGGGCCCGGGCCACAAGCTGCGGGTCGACGCCCCGGGGAGGTTTCTCGACGCCGGTGCGCACCACCCCACGACCTACGACCGCGAATTGTTTCGGAGCAGGCTCGCCCAGGAAGGCCCCGACGGGGAGAACTCCTCGTTCCTGCTGGGCCGGTTGTCTCGGCACTTCGACCACCAGGCGCTGGAGGCAGCACTGGCGGCGCTGGCCGGCCAGCGCATCACCCGACGCGGCGGTGCGCGCACCGCCGAGCTGGCACGGCGCATCGCGGCGTGCAACTACGAGGTCGACTTCGACGCGGAATCGCCGCTGTCGGAACGGATCCTGGCACCGCACGCACCCTCGGAGTCCCATGGCATCGAGGACGCGCGGTTCGTGCGCTTCGCCGCGGACGACAACCGTGTCACGTACTACGCGACCTACACGGCTTTCGACGGCGACCAGATAGCACCGCAGCTGATCGAGACGGTGGACTTCCAATACTTCCGGATCAGCCAGCTCTCAGGCCCCGCGGCAGCGAACAAGGGGATGGCGTTGTTCCCTCGCAAGGTGCACGGCCGTTACGTCGCCCTGTCGCGCTGGGACCGCGAGAGCAACGCGATCGCCACCTCGGCCGACGGTCTGGCCTGGGGAAGTCCCACAACCTTGTACGCCCCGGAACAGCCATGGGAGCTCATCCAGCTGGGCAACGCCGGCTCACCGATCGAGACCACGTCGGGCTGGCTGGTCCTCACCCACGCTGTCGGCCCCATGCGCGAGTACTCCCTCGGGGCCATGCTGCTCGACCTCGACGACCCGAGCCACGTGCTCGGTTCGCTGCGCGAACCTCTGATGCGCCCGCAACGCGACGAGCGGGATGGGTACGTGCCCAACGTGGTCTACTCGTGCGGCGCGCTCCGCTACGGCGACCAGCTGTTGCTGCCGTATGGGGTCAGTGACTCGTCGATACGGTTCGCCTTCGTGGACCTCCCGGCGCTGCTGGACCGGCTCGGCTCGTACGGCGCCGCGGCGACGACCCGGGCGAACAGGTCGGCGTAGTCAGCCACCATCCGATGGGCGGTGAAGCGCTCCTCGACGTCGTCCCGACAGTCCCTGCGGCGCAGCCCAGCGACGACGTTGGCCGCGGCGACGGCGGCGGGGACGTCGTCGACGAGGAACCCGGTCCTGCCGTGACGGACGATCTCGGGCAACGAGCCGAGAGGGTGCGCGATCACCGGAGTTCCGGTGGCGAGTGCCTCGACCACGGACAGTCCGAAGGGTTCGGCGAAACTGATCAGGTGCACCAGCGCCAGGGCCCCTCCCAGGAGCGTGTCGCGCCGTGCCGGGCCGACCGGACCGAGGTAGGTGACCCCGTTCCGGCCCAGATGTGGCTGGACCTGCTCGCGGAAGTACGCCTCGTCCGCCACGATGCCGGCCAGGACGAGCGGCAGCCCCGCCTGGCGGGCAACCTCGATGGCCCGGTGCGCACCCTTGTCCGGATGGATGCGACCCAGGAAGAGCAGGTAGCTGCCTGGTTCGGGCCGGAAGGTGAAGCCCGCCAGATCGATGCCGTGGTGGATCGTCGCCTCGTAGGTCAGGTCAGGGTGCCGGTCTGCGTCGCTGATCGCGACGTAGCGCGCCACGTCGTCGTACGCGCGGTACACCGGCAGGATGCGGTCGGAGGAGAACCCGTGGATGGTCGTCACCACGGGCGTGGCCACCAGGCGGCTGTAGGTCAGGGGCAAGAAGTCGAACTGGTTCGACAGCACGTCGAACTCCCCGGCCCGCTCGAAGGCGGCGGCGACATGCAGGCCCGAGTACACCTGGGCGTCGACACCCGAGTCCTCCTCGTAGCCGGTCGGGGCCTCGGCGTGCAGGTGCGCGGAGGTGATCGAGTCACCGGTCGCGAACAGCGTGACGTCATGACCACGAGCCACCAGCCCCTCGGTCAGCGTCGAGGCAACCTGCTCCCAGGGTCCGTAGTCCCGCGGTGGCGTCCGGTGGGCGATGGAGGCGATGACCCCGATCCGCAAGGCTCGATCGGCGCCCGGATGGAGGCCTTGGGTCTCAGACGTGGATCACCTCAGTACCGGGGGTCGTGTCGTGGTCGCGATCCCCGGTGACGACCAGGACCTCGGTCTCGGTGCCGCCCGGCATCTCGCCGAGCGACCGACCCGACCCTGTCGCCACCAAGAACGACATGTCCAGCAGGGCCTTCACGCGTTGTCCGTCGTGTCCGAGCGCAGCTCCCGGAACGAGACGGAGCTGCTCATGATCCCGAACGTAGCACCGGTAGCCACACGCGATGGCGAACCCGACCCCGCCGGAGCCCACGATGTGGTGCCGGCGACATCGACAGCCACGCGGAACATCCCGTCTGCAGCGGCGGTCATCGCCGGCCGCGAGCGTGCGGAACCAGCGCGTGACGACGGTTCTCGCGCGAGCCGCGGCTGGCGCGGCTTCACCATGACCAGCGACGGCACCCGACAGCTGCACGACCTGCGTCGTGCACTGCTGGACCCGCCCTCCCGACTCCGACCCGAACGACCCCTCACGAGCACCGAGCCGACGCTCACCGAAACTGTCGGCGCGGTCGCCTGGCACCCCCATCAGTGAGAGCCCTCGACACTGGCGGCGCTTGACGCCGACCAGAAGAGGGGCCATCACCGGCGCCGTCGGCGGCTGTTTCTCCCGGCGACTGATGCCAGCTGATAGACCGTCGCTCGACGACGGTCTATCAGC
>JAJYSQ010000096.1 GCA_021793495.1 Actinomycetes bacterium | reverse complement strand
TCTTCTGGCTGCCCGCCGGGTACGGCAATGCCCCCGGCCCGGTGCGTGCCGTGATGGCCGGGGTCGCGGTCAACGCCGGGTTCTACGGCATCTGGCGGACCCTGGACCTGCTGGGCCGGCCACCGGCGTGGATCCCGGTCCTGATGCTGGTGGTCGCCGGGCTGAGCGCGTTGCTGGGTATCGCTCACGTGACGGTCGCCTCCCGGCTGACCCGGCTGGTGGCCTACTCGAGCGTGGAGAACGCGGGGCTGATCCTGGTGGGCGTCGCAGTGGCGCTGGTCGGGGAGCGGGAGGGGATCCACCGGCTGGTCGCCGTGGGGTTGCTCGCCGGCATGCTGCAGGTGACGACGCACGCCGTGGCCAAGTCGCTGCTGTTCGTGACCACCGCGTCGTTGGAGTCGGCGGCCGGCAGCGACGAGCTGGATCAGATGCGCGGGATGGGCCGCCGCCTTCCGTGGTCCGGGGCGGGGTTCACCATCGGGGCCGTCACCCTGGCCGGGCTCCCGCCGACCGTGGGTTTCGCCTCGGAGTGGTTCCTGCTCGAGGCGCTGATGCAGCAGTTCCGCGTCTCGGGGCTGGTGTTCCGGCTGGCCATGGCGGTGGCTGGTGCGTTGGTCGCACTGACTGCCGGGTTCGCCGGGGTGGCGTTCGTCCGCGTGATCGGCCTGACGGTGCTCGGCCCGACGCGCACACCCCCGGCGCCGCACCAGCGGAGCGTCCCGGGGGAGCGCGGTGTGCTGTCCCGGACCGCGATCGTGCTGCTCGGGCTGGGGTGTCTCGGGGTCGCTGCAGTCAGCCCGCTGGAGGTACGGGTGATCGCTCGCGGGCTCTCGTCACTGGTGGCCGAGCCGGTCACCCGTGGGGCGACCGCGTCTCCCTGGGTGCTCCAGCCGGTGTTTTCCGGGTTCTCGATCCTGTCCCCGTCGTGGCTGTGGATCGCGCTTGGCGTGATGGTCCTGCTGGTGGCCGGGGTGGGGCTGGCCGCCGGTCGACGGCGGGTGCTGGCGGTGCGGCGCGTCCCGTCGTGGCACAGCGCGGCGGCTCCGCAGGCCGGTCTCGTCGGCTACTCCCCGTTCGCCTACGCCAACCCGACCCGTCGGATCCTGGCCAACGTCCTGCACACCCGTACCGGTCGCCAGGGCCCGACCGTGCCGGTGTCCGGCACGCCCCTGCCGTGGCAGGCCACGGTGCGGGACGCCGAGCCCGTGGGGTACCGATCGGACGTGGTCGAGGTCGTCGAGACCTTCGTCTACCGGCCGCTGGTGGGCCCCGGGCGCCTGCTCGTCCGAGCTGCCAAGGCCGTCCAGTCCGGGCGGCTGGACGCGTACGTTGCCTACATGCTGATCACGCTGGTCGCGGTGCTGGCGGTGGTCACCGCGTTGGCCTGATCGAGGACGAACCAGGAGGTGGAGCCCGATGATGAGTCACGGTGGGCCGTTCCGCAGAGTGCTCGTGGGCTGGGACGGCTCGGTGGATGCCCGACTGGCTTTGGCCACGGCGGTGGACCTGGTTCCCGAGCACGGGGAGGTGCTGGTCCTCGGGGTGGTCGTGCCGCACCGGCACGCCGAGACCGACGGAGGCCAACGCCGGGGCGTCGAGGCGGACCGCGAGCGGATGGAGCAGGAGTTCGCTCGCGTCGCGCCCCGCCACCCCGGGGTCGAGGTGCGGTTGGAGGTGGTCGTCGCCGACGCCGGGGTGGGCTCGGCGATGCTGGACGTCGCGCGCCGACGTCAGCTGGACCTGATGGTCATCGGGCGTTCCGGTGCTGACCCCTCGCTGACCCGCCAGGGCGGCGCGCTGGCGACGTTCCTGGTCCAGAACGGCACCATCCCGGTCCTCGTCGTCCCACGTCGGGTGACCGTATGAACATCCGTCACCGGCGGCTGCCGCCGGCCAGTGCCGACCAACCCCGAAGGAGGTCTCCCGTGGCTCGGCTGCACGGTCCTGCCTGCCGACTGTCCATCTTCATCGGCGAAGAGGATCGCTACCGTCACCACCCGTTGTACGAGGAGATCGTGCGCCGCGCACACGACGCCGGCCTGGCGGGGGTGAGCGTCTTCCGGGGCATCGAGGGGTACGGGGCATCGACCCACGTGCACACCGCGCGGCTGCTGGAGCTGGCCGACGAGCTGCCGTTGCTGCTGGTGATCATCGACGACGAGGAGCGGATCCGCGCCTTCCTGCCAGTCCTGGACGAGGTGGTGGTCGAGGGGCTGGTGATCATGGATGAGGTGGAGGTCTACCGCTACGTCGGCCGGCACCCGGACCAGGTCGGCTACGCCGCGGACGCCGGGGGAGACCCCGCGCATGGTGCTCGCTGACCGGTCCGCCCGGCGCGAGATCAACGCGACCCACGCCCGCGCGGATGCGGTCCGGCTGGTCACCGGCCAGGGGTGTCCGGCCTGCCGGTACCGCGACGACGCGGTCGGACACTGGGTCTCCGCGTTCGTCAACGAGTCGCACACCGAGCCCGACGTGATCGGCGGGGTGATCCGCGCTGGCGGGGGGTGCGCGCGGCACCTTCGCCGGTTGGCCACGGACGACTCGGCCGCCTGGCTGATGGGCAATGTCCTCGACCCGGTGGCCCGCGGGGTGCTCTCCGGGCGGGTCGTCGCGGGCAGTGCCCGGGCCTGCCCGCTCTGCCGCCAGGAGCAGGTGGCGACCGGACGGCTCCTGGCGCTGCTGGACCGGATGCTGGGCTCCTCGGAGGTGCTGGCGGCCTACCGCGAGGGCGGCGGGCTGTGCCTGGCGCACACGGTCGAGCTGGTGGACCTCGCCCGGCCCCGGGTCGCAGTGCTGGTCGCCGAGCTGGCCGTCGAGCGGCTGGCGGCCACCGACCCGGATGACCCGTCGAGGGGGTTCGACCTGCTCACCGGGGTGGACCAGGACGCCGATCGCCGGGCGCGCCTGGGAGCCGCTGCCGAGCGGCTGGCGTCGACCGAGGCCGAGCAGCTGACGGGGACCGACCCGCTGGGTGTCCTGCAGGCGGACCTGGACGTCCCGGCCTGCCCGCTCTGCCGGGCGCGGGCCCGCGGCGAGTGGCGGTACCTGGCATGGCTGCGCAGGCCGGAAGGTCCGGCGAGGCCAGTCGAGGAGGATGCCGTGCTGTGCTCAGCGCACCACCATGACCTGGTGACCTCGCACGACGGGGTGCCCGGGGTGCCCGGCAGCGGGTGGGTGACCACCGTGACCGCCCGGCGCCATGAGGGGCTGCTGGCGGGGTTCGCCCGCTCGACCGCCACGCTGCCGCGTGATCCGTGGCGCTCGTCCAGGCGCCAACGATCCGCGCTGGCCCGGCTGCACCTGGCGCCCGGCTGTCGGGCCTGTCGGGCCGGTCGGACCGCGGTGGCCCGCACCGGGGCGTTGCTGTGCCTGGCTGTGGACGACGCGAGCATCGCCAAGCGGTACGCCACGTGCCAGGGAGTGTGCGCACGGTGCGCTGCCGACTGGGCGACGACGGTGGGCGGGGGCACGCCACCGACGGTGGCTGACCGGATGCGCGCCGTGCTCGGACTGGTCGGCTTCGACCTGGCCGAGCTCAACCGCAAGACCAGCTGGACCGTGCGGTACGAGCCCAAGGGGGTCGAGATGGGGTCGTGGAGGCCCGCTCTGGCCGTGCTCGACGGCCAGGTGCTCGGCGGGTTGGGCGTACGGGAGGCTGTCGAGCAGGGGTTCTGGCAGTGACGCCCGGTCGGCGTCTCGTCGTCGTGATCACCGGCCTCGCGCTGCTGGTTCTCGCCCTCGGCGCGCGCCAGCGCCTGGTGCTCGACCCCACACGGGCCCGGATCGGGCCGTTCATCGGTCCGCTGGCCACGATCGCCGGCATCCTGCTCGCGGTGGTCGGCGCCGCGTTGCTGGTCCTGATGCTCGCCCGGCACCCCGCTCCCGAGGAGGATGTCCAGGAGTCGTCACCGGTGCGCCGGGGCCGCGGGCCCGCGCTGGCCGGCATCTTCGTCGCGGTCGTGATCATCACACTCCTGGTCATCGTGGGCGGTCACCACCCCTTCAACGGGCTCGGTTCCCGCCCCGTGCCGGGCCCCGGGGCGCGGGTGAAGCCGCTGGGCGGGCGAGTTCCGCCGCTGCCTCCGTCGTCGCTGACACCGCGGGAGTGGCAAGCGTTGGCCGCTGTGGGCCTGCTGCTCCTCCTGGCCGTCGCGGCACTGTTGGTGCGTTCCCGGTACGCCCGAGGAGGCTCCGGGCCCCGGGCTGCCTCGGCCGAGGCCGACCTGGCCGACCTGGCCGAGGCGGCCCGGTCCGGGGCCGTGCTGCTCGATGAGATCGTCGACCCCCGTGCCGCCGTGCTCGCCTGCTACGCCGCCATGGAGGCCCGGCTGGCCCAGGCGGGGACCGGACCCCACGCCGCCGACACCCCGGCCGAGCTGCTGGAGCGGGTCCGAGCCGCGCGTTCCGCCCCGGAGGGCCCGGTCGCCGAGCTCACCGGCTTGTTCGTCGAGGCTCGGTTCAGCCCGCACCCGGTCGACGAGGCGGCTCGGGCTCGGGCGCGTGCCGCGCTGGCCGTGCTGGCTGGGACCGGCCGTACCAGGGAGGCTGACCAGCCAGCAGGTCTGGGCCCCTCCGGCGCGCCGGTGTCCGGGTGAGCCGGTCGGCGCCGACGCGCTCCGGTTGGTGGCGCCCGGCCGTCTGGGCCGGGGCGGTGGCCCTGGCCGGTGTGATCGGGGGGGTGGACGGCGGGGGGCGCAATGCCCTCGTGGGCTCGGTGCTGGTCGCCGTGGCTGGGATGGTGTCCACGAGGGCGTCCTTCGGACCGCTTCTCCGCCCCGTGCGCGCTCGGGACGACGGACCTGGAGACGTCAACGAGCCCTTCGTGACCTACCGTCGGCTGGCGGCCGCCCTGGGCTGGTCGACGGTCTCCCGGCGCCACTTCGACCAGGTGACCCGCCCCGAGCTGCTCGCCCTGGCTACCCGGGTGGCCAGGGCCGCCCCGGGAGGGCGACCCGGGGGCGTCCGGGAGCTGCTCGGTGAGCAGGGGTGGGCGCTGGTGGACCCGGACCGCCCGATGACGGGGGACTCCGATCCCCCCGGTGTCGGCCTCGACGCGGTCGAGGCCGTGGTGGACCGGTTGTCGGCGGCGTGGCCGCCGGGACGATCGAGCAGGCAGGAGAGGCGATGGAGCCGACGATGACCCGGGACCAGGCGCACGAAGCGGTCACCCGCGTCCTGGACCAGGTTGAGCGCGCCGTGGTCGGCAAGCGGCGGGTGCTCGAGCTGGTCCTGCTCGGCGTCCTCGCCAGCGGGCACGTGCTCATCGAGGACGTTCCTGGTCTCGGCAAGACCCTGATGGCCCGCAGCTTCGCCTCCTGCCTGGGGCTGGACTTCCACCGCGTGCAGTTCACCCCGGACCTGCTGCCCGCCGACCTCACCGGGTCCATGCTCTACGACCAGAAGGAGTCCCGCTTCGTCTTCCGCCCGGGACCGGTGTTCACCGAGCTGCTGCTCGGTGACGAGATCAACCGCACCCCGCCGAAGACCCAGGCGGCGCTGCTGGAGGCGATGGCCGAGGGCCAGGTGAGCGTGGACGGTACGACCTACCGGCTGCCCGATCCGTTCGTGGTCATCGCCACGGACAACCCGATCGAGCTGGAGGGTACGTACCCGCTGCCCGAGGCGCAGCTCGACCGGTTCCTGCTCCGGGTCCGGGTCGGCTACCTCGACCCGGTGGACGAGACCCAGATGCTCCAGCGCCGGCTGGACCGTGGATCGTCCCCACCGGTGGTGGAGCAGGTGCTCGATCCGGTCGGGGTGCGTGCGGTCCGAGAGTCCCTGGAGCAGGTCACGGTGCATCCGGACGTGCTGGAGTATGTGGTCCGGTTGGTGGTCGCGACGCGCAGCCACCCGCAGGTGGAGGTGGGAGCGAGCCCGAGGGGTGGCCTGGCCCTGGTCCAGCTCGCCCGTGGCCAGGCACTTCTGGCCGGGCGTGACTACGTCACGCCGGAGGATGTCAAGGCCGTCGCGGTGCCGGCGTTGGGCCACCGGATCTCGGTGCGTCCCGAGGCCTGGGTGCACCGGGTCGATGGGGACGCGGTGGTCGCCGGCCTGCTGGACCGGGTGCCGACGCCGGCCACGCTCGGCAGGTGAGCCCACGATGCGTGCGGTGTTCTCCCCGTCGGCTCGGCGTTTGGCGACCATCGCCGGGGTCGCGGTCGCCCTGGGGCTGCTGACCGGCCGGGCCGCGGTCGTGCTGGTCGGCGTGCTGCCGATGGTCCTGCTGGCCCGGGTGGACCGCCGCGGGCTGGACGGCGTGCGCGCCCGGGTCCTCGAGGAGCCCGAACGCGTCCTCGAGGGCGAGCACGTGGGCATACCGGTGGTGGTTACCCACCCGGCGGGGGTCGGGCAGGTCGCCTGTCGGCTGATCGGACCGGGTCGGGCCGACGCTGGACCGGCAGGCCTGGCCGCGATCGCCGTCGCGCGGCGGTGGCCCGATCGGAAGGACACGTCGAGCACGCTCGCCGTCGAGGCGTTGTCAGCCGAGAGGCTGGGGTCAAGGGTCAGCCGTGACTGCCAGCCCGGTCGGGCCGTCGCCACGGGGTACGAGGCGGAGGCATGGGGGCTGCGCCCCCGCACGACCGGGGCTGGCGGCTGCGCCTGTCGCTTCGCTCCTGGGCCTAGGTCTGTGGCCGGCGGGCGGCGCCCCCATCAGTTGACAAAGTTTGTCATTTGTTTGACAGCCGTTGTCAACTTTGGGTAACCTTGCGACATG
>JAJYSQ010000095.1 GCA_021793495.1 Actinomycetes bacterium | reverse complement strand
AGCTACGCTTGCTTCTCCCCCTGCCCCAGGTCCCACTGCCCTCGTGGGCCGCCGGGGTGCGCATCGGCGGTCCAGTCACCACGGAGGGCCTGGTGGCTGCGGCGGGCACGGGTGGGCAGCTGGCCACCGTGGTCATCTGCCTCGGGGCGGCGAACACCCTGGGCAGTCCCCGTCGCCTGCTCCGGTCGGTGCCTGCCGCCCTCTACGAGGTCGGGGTCGCCGTGGTCGTGGCGCTCTCGGTGACTCCGGCACTGATCACCACGACCGCGCGGGTGCGCGAGGCGCGCCGGCTGCGCGGGCACCCCGACCGGGGACTGGGCGGGCTGCGCCGGGTGGCGCTGCCCGTCCTGGCCGAGGCACTCGACCAGGCCGTGGAGCTCGCCGCCGCCATGGACTCCCGTGGGTTCGGCCGACGGGCCCCGATCAGCTCGGCGGCACGTCGCGTCGCAGCCGGGCTGACCCTCACCGGGCTGGTCGGCGTCTGCCTGGGAGTGTTCGGCCTGCTGGACGCCGGGACCCCGGGACTGCTCGGACTGCCGGTACTGCTCGCCGGCCTCATGGCTGCGGCCGGCGGCTTCACCCTCGCCGGGCGGCGTCAGATCCGCACCCGGTACCGACCCGAGCCGTGGCGGACCGGTGAGTGGCTCACCTCCCTCGCGGGGATGGCGGCCGTGGCCGGGCTGCTCGCCGCCGCAGCCCAGGGTGTCCCCGGGTTGACCGGGACCACCACCCCGCTGGCCTGGCCGACGCTGCCCCTGCTGCCTGCGGCCGGGATCCTGCTGGGCCTGGTACCGGCTCTCGCCACCCCGCCGCTGCCGTCGAGCCAGACCCACCGGGCGGGCGAGGCCCGGTGATCCGCCTGGACCAGGTGTCGGTGACCTACCCCGAACAGACCCGACCCACGTTGCGTCAGGTCGACCTGTGCATCCCCGAGGGCGAGCTCGCCCTGGTGGTCGGCCAGACCGGTGCCGGCAAGTCCACCCTGCTGCGTACGGTCGCCGGGCTCGTCCCGCACTTCTCCGGTGGCCGGCTCACCGGCCGCGTCGTGGTCGGTGGCCGGGATACCCGCACGCACCCACCACGCGAGCTGGCCGACGTGGTCGGCGTGGTCGGCCAGGACCCACGCGCCGGGTTCGTCACCGACACCGTGGAGGACGAGCTGGCCTACGGGATGGAGTGCCTGGGCCTGGCCAACGACGTGATGCGCCGGCGAGTCGAGGAGACCGTGGACCTGCTCGGCCTCGACGAGATCCGTGGTCGCTCGCTGGACGACCTGTCGGCCGGGCAGCAGCAGCGGGTCGCCCTGGGTGCCGTGCTCGCCGCGCACCCGCGGGTCCTCGTCCTCGACGAGCCGACCAGCGCCCTGGACCCGGGGGCATCCGAAGAAGTGCTCGCAGCGCTCACCCGACTGGTGCACGACCTCGGGATCACGGTGCTGCTGGCCGAGCACCGACTCGAGCGGGTCGTCCAGTACGCCGACCGGGTGGTCCTGCTCCCCGGTGACGGGACGGTCCGATCCGGCCCTCCGACGGCGATGATGCTCGACTGTCCGGTGGCCCCGCCGGTGGTGCGGCTGGGGCGCCTGGCGGGCTGGTCCCCGCTGCCTTTGTCCGTGCGCGACGCTCGTCGAGCCAGCACCTCCCTGCAGGCCCGACTGGCCCGGCTGCCACCCCCGGCTCGCGCCCCGCTCGCCGACGCACCGCGCCAGGCACCCCCGGGCGGATCGGACCCCCGCATGCTCGTCGAGGTACGCGCACTGGTCACCGGGTACGCCGGCGCCCCGGCGTTGCGCGGGATCGACCTGGAGGTGCGCAGGGGCGAGCGGGTGGCCGTCATGGGCCGCAACGGTGCCGGCAAGTCCACGCTGCTGGCCAGCCTGGTCGGGCTGCGACGACCTTGGTCGGGCCGGGTGCGGGTGCTGGGGCAAGACCCGAGACGGTTGCGTCCGGCCGAGCTGGTCCGCCGGGTCGGCCTGGTGCCGGCCCACCCGACCGACCTGCTGTACCGAGAGTCGGTGAACGGGGAGCTGGCGTCGTCGGACACCGACGCCGGCGTGCCTGCGGGCACCACCGCGACCTTGTTCGCCAACCTGGCACGCGACGTGGACCCGCGCCGCCACCCGAGAGACCTGTCCGAAGGCCAGCGACTGGCCCTGGCCTTGGCCGTGGTCCTGGCCAGTGCCCCTCCGCTGCTGCTGCTGGACGAGCCGACCCGCGGCCTGGACTACGAGGCAAAGTCCCGGCTCGTCGGTGCGGTGAGCGCCCTGGCTGCGGCCGGGCACGCGATCGTGCTGGCCAGCCACGACGTCGAGCTGGTCGCCGAGATCGCCACCCGCGTCGTCGTGCTCGCCCAGGGAGAAGTGGTCACCGACGGGCCGGTGGCGTCGGTGGTGACCGGGTCCCCGGTGTTCGCCCCGCAGGTCGCCAAGGTGCTGTCTCCCGAGCCGTGGTTGACGGTGGACGAGGTGTCGACGGGGCTGTCGGCAGCCGGAGTCACCCCCGAGATGCTGCGAGCCGCCGGATGAGTACGACGGCACTGCGCCTGCCGGCCCGGTCGGGGATGACGCTCGGGTTGGTGACGGTCGCCGGAGGCACGGCCTTCGCCTGGCCCCTGCTCGTACACCCCGGCTCGAGCCTGGTCGACCCGACCGGGTACTCGGGCGGGTCACCCTGGGTGTTCGTCGCCGTTCTGCCCGCCTTGCTCCTCGTGGTGCTGGCCGAGCTCGCCGAGGGCGGGATGGACGCCAAGTCGATCGCGCTGCTCGGCGTGCTCACCGCGGTGGGCGCGGCGCTGCGCCCGCTGGGCACCGGGACCGCTGGGCTGGAGACCGTGTGGATCTTGATCATCCTCGGTGGCCGGGCCCTCGGGCGCGGGTTCGGATTCGTCCTCGGCGCCCTGACCCTGCTCGCCTCGGCCCTGCTGACCGCCGGGGTCGGGCCCTGGTTGCCGTTCCAGATGCTGGCTGCCGGCTGGGTGGGCTTCGGCGCAGGGTGCCTGCCGCCGGTGCGCGGACGCGTCGAGCCGGTGGTCCTGGCGACCTACGGCCTGCTGGCCGGCCTGGCGTACGGACTCGCGATGAACCTGTCCTTCTGGCCGTTCACCGCGATGCCCGGCTCGACGCTGGCGTACGTCCCCGGCGCGGCCCTGGGGGTGAACGTGCACCGGCTGATCGCCTTCGACCTGGCCACGTCGATGGGGTTCGACATCCCCCGAGGGGTGACCACGGCCGTCGCCCTGGCCCTGCTGAGCCGTCCGCTGCTGATGATCCTGCGCCGGGCCGCCCGGCGGGCCGCGTTCGACGCCCCCGTGGAGTTCAGCACGGACCTGCCGGCGCCCAGCCTGCCGGCGCCCGAGGGTGGCCGGGGCTGATGGAGGTGCTCCTGGCGGGGACCGGATCTGCCGAAGGATGGCCGAACCCGTTCTGCTCGTGCGCCAGCTGTCAGGCGGAGCGGGCCGCCGGCCGGTCACGCAGCCCGAGCACGACGCTGCTCGACGGCGTGCTCGCGCTGGACCTGGGGCCAGACGCCCCCCAGGCGATGGAGCGGGCCGGGGCGCGCCTGGGAGGGCTGCGCCACCTGCTGCTGACCGGTGGCCGCGACCAGCTCGGCCCGACGACGCTGCTGTGGCGCTCCTGGGCACAGCACCCCGACGAGCTGGACGTGGTCGGGTCGCCCAGCATGCTGGCGGTGGCCCGCCGGTGGGTCGGGCCCACCGACCCGGTGCGCTGGCACCCGGTGGCTGCTGGCGACCGAGTGACGCTCGGACCGGCGGGCGAGCAGTACGCCGTACGGGCCCTGGCGGCCGGCCACCGGGGCGAGCAGGGCGAGGCCGGTCCGGCAGAACAGCGCCTGGCCTACGACGTCGCCGGCCCGGGCGGAGCCCGCCTGCTGTACGCCACCGACCCGCTACCTCCCGAGACGCTGCAGCAGGTGGCCGGGCGCGCCTACCACGTGCTGCTGCTGGCGCAGGCGCCCGGCGAGCACCCAGCACGCCATATGCCCCACCACGGCCTGACGAGCTTCCCTCGCACCCTGGCGGCTCTGCGCCGCAACGGGGCGGTGATCGGTGAGACCCTCGTGGTAGCCACGCATCTGGGCCACCACAACCCGCCGACGCCGGTGCTGAGCAGGATCCTGGACGCGTGGGGTGCTCGGGTCGTCGATGACGGCACCCGGCTGACGGTCGGTGATCCCCCCGGGCCGGGAGCGACCCCACGGCGGCCGACCCACCCAGCGGCCACCGGCGGGCGCACGCTCGTCCTGGGTGGGGCTCGATCTGGCAAGTCCGCCTACTCGGAGAGCCTGCTGGCCGCCGAACCGGGCGTGTGGTACGTCGCGACCGGCACCCCGCCGGAGATCGAGGACCCGACGCCGTCGGTCGGCCCCGGACCGGACCCGCACGCGCAGTGGGCGACGCGGGTGGCCGCCCACCGGGCCCGCCGTCCCGAGGGGTGGGCGACCGTGGAGACCATCGACCTGATCGGCCTGCTCGACCCCGGGCCTGGCGCCCCCCCGACGGGTGTGCCGCTGCTCATCGATGGGCTCGGCACCTGGCTGGCTCGTCGGTTCGACGAGCACGCCGCGTGGACCGGGGCGGATGCGCGGTTGGACGCGGTGCATGCCGACGCCGACCGGCTGGTCGGCGCGTGGGCACGGACCCGCACCCGGGTGATCCTGGTCAGCGACGAGACCGGGCTGGGAGTCGTGCCGACGTACGCCTCCGGCCGGATGTTCCGCGACGAGCTCGGCCGGCTCAACCAGCGGTTGGCCGAGCACAGCGAGCGAGTGGTCCTGGTCGTGGCCGGGCAGCCGGTACGCCTTCGTTGATCATCGACAGGGACGGGCTCGGTCCCACCTCTTGTCGGCGCGAACAGGCATGGACCTGACCGACCACCGATACGCTGACCCGCCATGCCGGACCTGCACGCCCTCGACCTGTTCGACCTCGCCGAGTCGGTGCCGCGTTCCGACGAGCAAGCACGCGAGCGTGCCGCCGTTCTGGTCTCCGGCGCGGGCTGGCCGCACGGTGCGCTCGGTCGGCTCGGCGAGCTCGCCGGGTTCGTCGCGGCAACCCAGGGCCGCTGCCCGCCGCAGCCGTACGGTCGGGTCCGGGCGGTGGTATTCGCCGGGGACCATGGCATCGCGGCCGCCGGGGTCTCGCGGCTGAGCGCAGCGTCGCCGGGAGCCACGACGGCCAACCTGGTACGCGAGCTGCTCGACGGGCGAGGCCCGGGGGCGGCGTGCGCCCGCGCGGCCGGCGCGACGGTACGAGTCGTGGACGTGGCGGTCGACGACCCGATGACCGACGTCCCCGACCTGGTCACGGCGGCCAAGATCACCCGGGGCAGCGGTCGGCTGGACCAGGTCGACGCCCTCACCCCGGAACAGGCCCGGGCGGCGTTCGAAGCCGGCATGGCGGTGGCCGACCAGGAGGCCGATTCCGGGACCGACCTGGTCGCGCTGGGCGACCTGGGCATCGGCGCGAGCACACCCGCCGCGGTACTGGTCGGCGTGCTGACCGGCACCGAGGTGGCCGTGGTGGTGGGACAGGGCCGGGGCCTGGACGACCAGGCGTGGATGCGCAAGGCCGCCGCGGTACGCGATGGGATGCGACGGGGCCGGCCAGTGCTCGGCGATCCCCTCGCCCTGCTCGCCATGGTGGGCGGAGCCGATCTGGCCGCGGCCACCGGGTTCCTGCTCCGCAGTGCTGCGCGCCGGACCCCGGTGGTGCTGGACGGCGTCGTCGGGCTCTCCTGCGCTCTGCTGGCCCACCGGATCGCTTTCCGGGGGCGGGAGTGGTGGCTGGCCGGTCAACGCTCGGGCGACCCGGCCGCCGACATCGCCATGGAACGTCTCGCGCTGCACCCGGTGCTCGACGTCGCGGTCGGCCTCGGCCAGGCCACCGGGGCGCTGCTGGCCGTTCCGCTGCTGCAGGCCGCGGTCCGGGTCGTCGCCGACCTGGTGGACCCGGTCACCCCGCGGTCGGCGGGGTGAGCCGTCCCGCGCGGAGCACGCTCTGGGACGGGTGGTGGCTGGCCTGGGGGCTGCTGACCGTCCTGCCGGTGCCCGGGCACCGTACCGACCGCCGCAGCGCGGCGATCGCCATGGTCAGCGCCCCGATGGTCGGCGCCGGGCTGGGGCTGGTCGCGGCGGCGGCCGGTGCCGGCGTCGCTGCCCTGGGTGTCGGGCCCTTTCCTGCCGCGGTCGCTGCGGTGACCACGCTGGCCCTCACGACCCGCGGGCTCCACCTGGATGGCCTGGCCGACACGGTCGACGGCCTAGGGTCCGGCCGACCGGCCCACGAGGCGTTGGAGGTGATGCGGCGTGGGGACGTCGGTCCCTTCGGCGTGGTCGCCGTCGTGCTCACCCTGCTCGCCCAGGTCGGCCTGGTCGCGAGCGCGTGGGCCACCGGGCGGGGTCTCGCGGCGCTGGTGCTGGCTGCGGTCGCCGGACGCCTGGCCCTGGTGCTCGCCACCTGGCGCGGGGTACCGGCCGCCCGTCCCGATGGGCTCGGCCGCCTGGTGGCCAGCGTGCTGCCCGGGCCGGTTGTCGTGATCGAGGTGTTGGTGGTCGTGGGCGTGGCCACGGCGGTGGGGTTGCTGGCCGGCGTGCACGGCCCCGGTGCGCTCGGTGCCGCGCTGGCCCTCGTGGCCGCCGTCGCCGTGTCCGCGGCTGGGGTGGCTCGGGTTCGTCGCCGTCTCGGCGGGGTGACCGGTGACACTCTGGGAGCGCTGGTGGA
>JAJYSQ010000094.1 GCA_021793495.1 Actinomycetes bacterium | reverse complement strand
CGGCATGACGGAGCGGCTCGGGGCGATCAAGTTCGGCCAGGACAACGGCGAGGTCTTCCTCGGCCGCGACGTCGGCCACCAACGGGACTACTCCGAGCAGGTCGCCAGCGTTGTCGACGAAGAGGTGCGCCGGCTGATCGAGAACGCTCACCAGGAGGCCTGGGAGGTTCTCGTCGACAACCGCGACATCCTCGACACGTTGGTGCTGGAGCTGTTGGACAAGGAGACCCTGTCCAAGGAGGAGCTCGCCGTGATCTTCGCTCCGGCGCGCCGCCGGCCGCCGCGTCCCGCGTGGACCGGTTCGTCCCAGCGGACCCCGTCTGACCAGCCTCCGGTGGTCACGCCGAACGAGCTTGCCATGGCCGCTGCCCAGGGCTCGGCCAACGGCTCGTCGGCCGGTTCGGCCAACGGCTCGTCCGCCGGGGTTCATCCGACCGGCAAGACAGCGCTGCCGCACGGGTCCCCGGTGGAGCTGGGACACGCCCCGGGCGATGGGCCCGAGGAAGGTCCCGACGTGCCGAGCCAGCACTGAACGGGTCGGGTATCGATCGTCCGCGGATCGAGCGGGCGGTCCGGGAGATCTTGATCGGGATCGGGGAGGATCCCGATCGCGATGGTCTGCAGAGCACCCCGGCCCGGGTGGCCCGGTCGTACGAGGAGCTGTTCGCCGGGCTGCGGCAGTCCCCGGAGGAGGTGCTGACCACCTCGTTCGACCTGGGGCACGACGAGATGGTGCTGGTCAAGGACATCGCGGTCTCCTCCATGTGCGAGCACCACCTGGTGCCGTTCTTTGGCTCGGCGCACGTCGGGTACATCCCGGGTGCCGATGGTCGGATCACCGGGTTGTCCAAGCTGGCCCGCCTCGTGGAGGTCTTCGCGCGCCGCCCCCAGGTCCAGGAACGGTTGACCACCCAGGTGGCGGACGCGCTGGTGAACCACCTGTCCCCCCGCGGGGTCATCGTGGTGATCGAGTGCGAGCACCTGTGCATGTCCCTGCGAGGAGTGCGGATGCCGGGGGCCAGCACCGTCACCTCCGCCGTCCGCGGGCAGCTGCGGGACCCGGCTACCCGGGCCGAGGCGATGAGCCTGATCCTGACCCGGCACTGATCCTCGGTGCGACCCGGGGACGGGTAGCGTGGTTGGGGTGACGGAGACGGGGAGTTCCCGGGGACGGTCGCGTCGTTCCATGGATGGCGCGGTTCCCCGGCTGGTCGGCTTGCTGACCCTGCTGGTCGCGCTGATGGACATCGGATCGGGGATCACCCCGGCGCTGCGCACCCGGCTGCACGGCCTGGCCGCGCTCGTCCCAGGATCGGTCAACAGTGCCGCCGGAGCGGCCACGATCGTGGCGGGGGTCCTGTTCTTGCTGCTGGCCCGGGCGCTGCGCCGGCGCAAGCGGCGGGCCTGGCAGGCCGCCGTGCTGCTGCTGGCCGTGAGCGTCCTGCTGCACCTGGTCAAGGGTCACGATCTGATCCCGGCGGGCATCTCGCTGCTGCTTCTCGGTGCGCTGCTCGCCCTTCGTCGGGACTTCTACGCCCTGGGTGATCCGCGAACCCGGTGGCGTGCCCTGGGGGTCTTCCTCGTCCTGACCGCGTCCTCGCTGGCCCTGGGGGCTGTGCTCGTGTGGCTGCCGCCGGGTCGGGTGCTGGGCTCCCCGTCCGCGGCGCTGCTCTTGCAGGAGGTGGTGCTCGGCCTGGTCGGCGCGAAGGGCTCGATCGTCTTCGGCAACGATCGGTACTCGGACCTGGTGTACTTCTTCCTGCTGGGGATGGGAGTGGTGACCGCTCTGGTCACTGCGTACCTGGTCCTGCGCCCTGCCGAGCCCGAGGGCCGGCTCACCCCGACGGATGACGATCGGCTGCGTGAGCTGCTCGCCCGCTACGGTGACCAGGACTCACTGGGGTACTTCGCCTTGCGTCGGGACAAGAGCGTGACCTGGTCGGCGACCGGAAAGGCGGCCATCGCGTACCGCGTGGTCTCCGGGGTGATGCTCGCCGCCGGGGATCCGGTGGGCGACCCGGAGGCGTGGCCCGGGGCTATCGCGCAGTTCCTCGAGGAGGCTGACCGGCACGCCTGGGTCCCCGCGGTCATCGGGTGCAGCGAGACCGGCGGAGAGATCTGGTGCCGGGAGTCGGGGATGAGCGCCCTGGAGCTGGGAGACGAAGCGATCGTCGACGTGGCCGACTTCTCCCTGGAGGGCCGGGCGATGCGCAACGTCCGGCAGATGGTCGCCCGAGTGACCCGTGCGGGGTACACCAGCGCGGTCCGGCGAGTCCGGGACATCCCGGTCGACGAGCGCGAGCTGGTCGCTCGGCGGGCTGACGAGTGGCGTGACGGGGTGTCCGAACGTGGGTTCTCCATGGCGCTGGGCCGGTTCGGCGAGGAGGCCGACGGCGACTGCGTCGTGGCGACCGCGCAGCTGGACGGGAAGATCCGGGCGTTGCTGCACTTCGTCCCCTGGGGTGTCCACGGGTTGTCCCTGGACCTGATGCGCCGGGACCGGGCCGCGGACCCGGGGTTGAACGAGATGCTGATCGTGGCCACCCTGGCTGCCGCGCCGAGCCTCGGGGTGGACCGGGTGTCGTTGAACTTCGCCGCCTTCCGCTCGGCGCTGGAGCGCGGCGAGCGGCTGGGGGCCGGTCCGGTGCTCCGGCTCTGGCGGGCGCTGCTCATCTTCCTGTCGCGGTGGTTCCAGATCGAGTCCCTCTACCGGTTCAACGTCAAGTTCCGACCGATCTGGGAACCTCGCTTCATCGTCTACCCCTCCTCTCGGGATCTGCCGCGGATCGGTGTCGCGGCGCTGGAGGCGGAGGCGTTCCTGAACATGCCACGGATGACCCGGCTGGCCGGTCGCCCGCCGGTGGCAGCGGCCATCCGGCGCGAGCGGGTCGGGTCCGGACCGGGTGTTTCCTGAGCCGACGCCCCCGAGCGGCCCGGCGGGCAGCCCCTAGGCTGGGCAGGTGTCCCTACCTCCGCGGCCATCGCCGACCCGTCCGGTGCTGACGGGGCTGCCCTCTCGCCTCGGGGGGTCCGCCCGGTGCGTCGTGATGGGCGTGGTCAACGTGACCCCTGACTCGTTCTCCGACGGAGGTCGGTGGTTCACCCCCACGGAGGGGATCGAGCATGGCCTGAGGCTGCTCGACGAAGGAGCCGACCTGGTGGACGTCGGCGGGGAGTCCACCCGGCCGGGTGCCGAACGCGTACCGGTCGAGGAGGAGCGTCGCCGGGTGCTCCCGGTGGTCCGTGCCCTCAGCCGGGCGGGGGCTGCGGTCAGCGTCGACACGATGCGCGCCCAGGTCGCCGAGGAGGCGTGCGAAGCCGGGGCTGTCATGGTCAACGATGTCAGCGGTGGGCTTGCCGACCCGGGCATGCTGGCGTGGTTGGCGGCGTCCGGGGTGCCGTGCGTGCTGATGCACTGGCGTGGTCACAGCGCGGACATGGCCTCCCGGGCGCGGTACACCGATATCGTCACCGAGGTGCGCGATGAGCTCGCTGCGCGGTTGACGGCTGCTCGGTACGCCGGGGTGATGACCGATCGGATCGTGCTCGACCCCGGACTGGGGTTCGCGAAGGGGCCGGAGCACAACTGGGCCCTGCTCGCCCACCTGGAGGTGCTCATCGCGCTGGGTCGTCCGTTGCTCATCGGGGCTTCTCGGAAGGCGTTCCTCGGCCGGCTGCTCGCCGACGCCGAGGGTGAGGCACGGGCCGTCGAGGACCGGGACGACGCCACCGCCGCCACCAGCGCGCTGGCGGCGGCGGTCGGAGCCTGGGGGGTCCGGGTCCATGCGGTCCGCCCGAGCTCGGACGCCGTGCGGGTCGCTGCGGCCGTTGGTGCAGCCCGATGACACTCGATGGACCTGCCGGTCCTCACCGGCCGATGCCCGCGTCGGACGTGGACGACGTGACTGCGGTGCGGGCCGCGAACGCCGTTCTGTACGCGGCGATCGAGGACGGTGACCTCGACCAGATGGGTGCGCTCTGGGTCGACGGTCCCTGGGCGGCCGGTGCGGTCTGCGTGCACCCGGGTTGGACCACGTTGCGCGGCCGGACCGAGGTGCTGAGGTCCTGGGCGCTGGTCATGGCCGGGACGTCCTACATCCAGTTCGTGCTCACCGACGTCCACGTCATGCTCGAGGGGGACGTGGCGGTGCTGACCTGCACGGAGAACATCCTGGCGGGCGTCGACGAGCCGGGTGCCGCGCGGCGTGGCACCGGCCTGGCCGGAGCCCACGTGGTGGCGACGAACGTGTTCCGCCGCGACCCTGCGCGGTCGTGGCGCCTGTGGGCGCACCACGGGTCGGTGGTCGTTGGCGGGTCGCCGCCCTTCGCGGACGTCCAGGATCAGGACGAGGACCCGCCGGGTACGCCCCGGGGTGGGCCGCCGTGAGCGACCGGGTCGAGCTACGCGGCCTGCGCGGCTGGGGTCGCCACGGGGTGCTGTCCGCCGAACGGCGCCACGGCCAGCCTTTCCTGGTGGACGTGGCCCTGGACGTGGACGTCTCGGCCGCTGCAGCCACTGACGACCTGGCCCGCACGGTTGACTACTCGGCGGTCGCAGCCGCGGTGCTCGGTCTGGTTGGCGACCAGCCGGTCGACCTGATCGAGACGTTGGCGGTGCGGCTGAGCCGCATCTGCCTGAGCTTCTCCGTCGTGGATGCCGCGACGATCACCGTGCACAAGCCGCATGCCCCGGTGGGGGTTCCCTGCGACGACGTGCTGGTCACCGTCGAACGACGCCGACCGGCCCCGTTGCCGCCGCGTCCGGCCGTCCTGGCCCTGGGGGCGAACCTCGGGGATGCTGCGGCAACGCTGCGCCAGGCGACCGCCGAGCTGTTGTCCGTGGAGGGGGTCGATCTCGTCGGCGTCTCACCGATGTACCGCAGCGCTCCCGTCGGCGGGGTGCCCCAGCCCGCGTACCTGAACCTGGTCGTGGTTGTCGAGACCACCCTCGGGTCCGAGGACCTGCTGTGGCTGGCCCGGAGGGTCGAGTATGCGCACGGACGCACCCGCGACGTGCGTTGGGGACCGCGGACGCTCGACGTCGACCTGGTCGTGGTCGGGGAGGAGACGGTCACCTCCGAGCTGCTCACGCTGCCTCACCCGAGGGCCCATGAGCGGGCCTTCGTCCTGCGCCCCTGGTTGGACGTGGACCCGCAGGCGCGGCTGCCCGGGCACGGCTCGGTGACCGGGTTGCTCGACGGCGTGCGCGCCGGGCCGGGGGGGCAGTCGGATGCCGTACGGGTCGACGACCTCGGGAGGGTGTCGTGAGGCCGACGCAGATCCGGACGCTGCTGGTGGTGGCCGTTGCGCTCGCCGCGCTCACCTGGTCCGGGCTGCGCATCCTCGATGCGCGCATGCTGCTGGTGTCGCTGCCGACCTTGCCGTGGTCGGTGCCGGTTGCGCTGCTCGTCCTGGCGGTCGGGCTCGGCATGCTCGCCGTCTCGATGCGCTCGCGGCTGGCTCGGCGTCGTCGCCCCGCGCGGCCCGGCGAGCCCCCCGCACGCCGGGTGGACCCGTTGCTCGCAGCGCGTGCCGTCGTGCTGGCGAAGGCGAGCTCCCTGGGTGGGTCGGTGCTGGTGGGGGCGTACGTGGGGGTGGCACTGTTCTGGCTGCCGTCAGCGGCGGTCGCGGCGTACCGCGGCCGCGTGGTGACTGCGGCGGCGAGCGCGGTGGCGGCGCTGGTCGTCGTGGTCGTCGCCCTGGTGCTCGAGCGGATCCTTCGGCTGCCGGAGGATCCGACGTCGGGCAACGAGGGCGCTGGCGGGTGGGGTGAGCCCGGTGGCCGGTCGAGGGATGCTGCGCGCCGGATCCGGATGGTCTGGCCCGTACCGCCGCGAGCCCGTACGCTCCGCCCATGGCCCGCCCCGGTCACCGCGCCCCGCGCCGCCGACGGCGGTGGCCTGCGGATCGGCACCGAGGACGTCACCGCGCTCCGGTACCGAGACGTACCGGAGCGGCTCGCGCCCTGCTGCTCGGATCCAGCGCTGCTGGCCTCGGGGCCGCGGCCCTGACTCTCTGGTCGCCGCATGGCGGGCAGGTTCTCCTGTCGGTCGCTGTCGCCGGGGTGAGCGCGGCGGGTGCGCTGGTGCTGCCCCAGGTCTCCGGGCGGCCGGCGTACCAGGTGTCCGTTCGCTCGGCCGGTCGACCACCGCGGCGCGCGGAGGTCGAGCTCGCCGCCGGGAGAGAACCCCGGGGCCCAGCGGGGACCGAGCTTTCAGGGATCGCCGCACCGACCGGCGGCTTCGACCAGGGCCTGACCCGCCGCGTCGAGCTGGTCGTGGCGCTCCGTCGGCAAGCAGCCGACGCCAGCGGCGCTCCGGTCGTCGCGGACGCCGCCCCGGAACCAGGGGAGGCCACTGGCCGCACGCCGGAGCTGGAGTGCCTGGTGGCTGCGGTCACCAGCGCGATCCGAACGGACACCGCGGTGGCCTCCCCCGAGCATGGCCGACGTCCGGTGCCGGGCTCGGAGCGTGCTCCGGACCGCCAGATCGTGCTGCCGGATCGTCCCCGAGACTCCTGGGTGGCCTGACCTGCATCGGGTGGCAGGTCGTCGACCTCACCGGTCGATGTCGCCGACCATCAGCAGCATCGAGGCGACGGTGGTCGCCAGATGGTCGACCGGTGTGCCGATGAGCAACGGGCCGAGGGCCTGCGCGCTGGCGTACGACGGGGCGGCGATCTTCACCCGCCACGGGGTCGGCTCACCGTGAGACACCACCAGGTACCCCGCCACCCCGCCGGGGTT
>JAJYSQ010000093.1 GCA_021793495.1 Actinomycetes bacterium | reverse complement strand
TAGTGGATGAGGGCCACCCAGCCGGCCAGAGCCAGCAGGGTGATGGCGAGGACGGGGACGGTGAGCACGATGCCCTGGCGGAAGTACTGCGCCCAGCTGATCGTGATGCCCTTGGTCTCCAGCACGGGCAGCCACAGCAGGGTGGCGAGCGAGCCGATGGGGGTGAACTTGGGCCCGAGGTCGCTACCGACGACGTTGGCGTAGACCAGGGTGGTGTGTGTCACGCCAGCGACGTGGGCGCCGTGGATCGACAAGGCCCCGATGAGCACGGTGGGCATGTTGTTCATCACCGCGGACAGCCCTGCCGCGCCGAACCCGCCGGCTAGGGCGGCCGGCACCACCCCGGCGTGGCTCGCGCTCCGCAGGGCATCGGAGAGGTACACGGTCAGCCCGGCGTTGAACAGCCCGTAGACCACCAGGTACATGCCAACCGAGAACACCACGATCTTCCACGGCGCCTCGCGCAGCACCTTGTAGCTGGAGATGGCCTCCGAGCGCGCCGCGAGGGCGAGGAACGCCGCGGCGGCCAGCGATGCGGGGACCGAGACCGGGAAGTGCAGCGGCTCGGAGAGGAGGTACCCGGCCAGCAGCACACCGAGCACCACCCAGCCGGCCCGGAACAACCGGATGTCCCGGATGGCCGTCTTCGGCTCGGGAAGGATCTCGAGGTCGTAGCGGGCGGGCAGAGAGCGGTGGTAGAAGACGTAGAGCACCCCGACACTGGCGACGAAGGCGACCAGATCGACGGGGGTCATGGTGGCTGCGTAGGTGACGAAGCCGATGTGGAAGAAGTTGGCGCTGACGATGTTGACCAGGTTTGACACGACCAGCGGCAGGCTCGTGGTGTCCGCGATGAACCCCGCGGCCATCACGAACGGAAATGCCTGGCGGCGCTCGAAGCCGAGCGCGCGCATCTGCTCGTAGACGATCGGGGTGAGGATCAGCGCCGCGCCGTCGTTGGCGAACAGCGAGGCGACCAGCGCGCCCAGCACGAGCAGGTAGACGAACGCCCGCACGATGCTGCCCCGAGCGGCACGGAGCATATGCAAGGCCGCCCACTCGAAGAACCCGACCCGGTCCAACACCAACGAGACCACGATCACCGCCACGAAGGTGATCGTGGCGTTCCACACGATGCCCCACACGGTGGCCACATTCGCCAGGTCCACCACCCCGAGCACCAGGGCGAGCACCGCGCCAGCAGTGGCGGACCAGCCGATGGACAGGCCCTTGGGCTGGGCGATGACCAGGGTCAAGGTGACGGCGAAGATCGCCACCGCCGTGACGGTCAGCCCGGCCCCGTCCAAGCTCAGCACAGGCGCCCCGCCCACCACGCTTCGAGCAGCCCCCGGCGGGTGGGCACCCCGACCAGGTGGCCCTCGTCGTCTACGACGGGGGGCACTCCTGCGTGGTGGTCGGCCATGACCTCGGCCGCGTGCTCCACCAGGTGCGGGTCCTCGGCCAGCACCAGCAGATCCTCCTCGTCCAACAGGCCCACCAGGCGGGCGGGGTCGTCGGTGACGGGCAGGGCGACCAGGCCCGCGTCGACCAACACCCCGACCGCGTCGCGACGCTCGCTGTCGGGGTGGACCGCTTCCGGAGGTGGCCCCATCAGCTCGGCCAGCGGGACACAGCAGGCCGGCTCGCTCACCTCGGTTCCCCGGCGCCGGCCAGCACCGCCAGCCGCTCGGCCCCGACCGGAGGTTCGGACTGCCAGCCAAGGGTCCACACCTGCTCGGCGAGGAGGCGGACCCGGTCGAGCTGGGGGCCTTGCAGGCCGGCCCGGGCAGCGAGCACCGGGTCGGCGGTGCCAGTCGCATCGAGGGTGTTGTTCACCACCCAGCCATAGGGGGTGATCCCGGCCCGGGCCAGGTCGTCGACCAGGCGGGTGGCTTCGGCCACCGGGGTGGTCTCGGCCAGGGTCACCACCACGACCTTGGTGCGCTCCGGGTCGCGCAGCGCCGGCAGCAGGCCCGCGACCGCCTCGGGAACCGCCCCGGTCGTACGGGCCAGCTCGCGGTGGTAGCTCAAGGTGGCGTCGAGGAGCAACAGGGTGTGCCCGGTGGGGGCGGTGTCCAAGATGACGTGGCGGTCCTTCGCGCCCGCGGCGGTCTGGGCGAAGGCCCGGAACACCGCGATCTCCTCGGTGCACGGCGATCGCAGGTCCTCTTCGAGCACCGCCCGGGCGTCGCCGTCGAGGCCCTCGGCGCCAGCGAGGACCTCGGCGGTGTAGCGGGCCACCTCCACCTCGGGGTCGATCCGCTCGACACGCAGCGTCTCGGGCAGGCCGGTGCCGACCGTGGCCACCAGGTGAGCGGCGGGATCGGTGGTCGACAGGGTCACCGCATCACCCCGGAGGGCCAGCGCCACGCCCAGCACGCCGGCCAGGGTGGTCTTGCCGACCCCGCCCTTGCCCATCACCAGCACCAGCGACGGGCCGGCGTCGGCCAAGACGTTCACCAGGTCCTCGATGCCCGCCCCGGCCGCAACCCCTGGCCCGGCGGGACGGGCTGTAGCCGCCACCAACGGCGGATGGGGTCGGGGGCGCTCACCGCCGGCCAGGGCGGCCAGCCCAGTCAGCCCGGTCAGCTCCGAACCCACCAAGCCCACCCCGAAGCGCCGCGCGGGCAGGCCGTCGAGCCTGGCGCACGCCGTCCAGGAACGCTCCTGGCCTCCGGCGAACGCACCGGCTAGGCGATCACCGGGGGCGGGCTCGGTGAGGATGCCGTTGACTACCAGGACCTGGCGTCCGAGACCGCCGGCGGTCAGCTCGGCCCCGGTGCGCGCGGCCTCGGTGAGCGCACCGTCCTCGGGCCGGGTGACCAGGGCCACGGTGGTCACCACCGGGTCACGCAGCGCGGCGAGCGCCGCGCCGTACTGGGCTCGCTGGCCATCCAGGGCCGAGAGCGGCCCGAGGCAGCTCACCCCGGCATCGTTGGTTGACAAGAACTCCTCCCACGCCCGGGGCAGCTCCAGCATTCGCATCGTGTGCCCGGTCGGAGCGGTGTCGAAGATCACGTGGTCCACGCCACCGGGGACTGCTGGCCCGTCGGCACCGAGCAGCCGGGTGAACTCCCCAAACGCGGCCACTTCCACCGTGCACGCACCCGACAGCTGCTCCTCGATCGCGCTGATCGCCGAGACGGGCAGCACTCCCCGGTACGGGCCGACGACCCGCTCACGGTAGGCGGCCGCCGCCGCCACCGGGTCCAAGTCGGCCACCCACAGCCCGTCCACCCCCTCGGCCAGGGTCGGCTCCGCCCCGACCGGCTGGGCGAACACGTCGGCCAGGTTGGATGCCGGGTCGGTGCTGACCAGAAGCACGCGGCGTCCCGCTCTGGCCAACCCCAGCGCGCTCGCCGCGGCGATGGTGGTCTTGCCCACCCCGCCCTTGCCGGTGAACAGCACGAACCGGGTGTCCCAGCCGTCGAAGACCAGCCGTGGCAGCCCGCCGAGACCACCGCCGGCCGCAGTGCCCGATGTGGCAGGCATCAGCAGCACCCCGAGCCGGGAGCGCACCCGCGGCCGGCTGCAGTGCCCAGTTCCTCCACCGGTAACGCTTCGCCGGACTCAGTGGCCTGGGCCAGCTCGTCGCGGCTCGGGTAACGGCCGTAGGTGACGACGCTGTCGCCGACCAGCACCGCCGGCAGCGCCTGGTCACCGAATGCGGCCAACAGCCCGGCCACCTTTGCGTTGGCGGTGAACGCATCGGGCTGGGCGGCCAGGTTGAATCGGTCCACCGTCGCCCCCTGGGCGGCCAGCCAGGCCAAGTCGGCCGCCACCTGGGACAGCGCCGGGTCCACTCCCGGTCCGCACACTCCGCTCGCACAACACATCGGCGGGTCGTACACCCGCACCCTCACTCCTGCAGCGCTCATGATCACCGCTTCCTCTCTTCAGGTCCGGTCACCCATCGGGAATCGACCGCAGTCAATATAGCGTCTTCGGGGGCTGGCATCGGCAGACATCGATGCCTGGCGGTCGTAACCTCGTGTGCGTGGCCAAGACTCTGCAGCGGCACAGCTCACCAACCGCGAGCAAGGAGGTCGGGGAAGCGTCTTGTTGGCCGACGCTGTCCGAAGCCCCCCTCGGGCGGGCCGAGGCCGAGACCCTCGCCAGCGTGCTGCGGGCCATCGCCGACCCGGCCCGCCTCCAGCTGATCAGCCTGATCCAAGCAGCGAGAGACGGCGAGGCCTGCGTGTGCGAGCTGACCGCCCCGCTCGGCCTGTCCCAGCCGACGGTCAGCCACCATCTGAAGGTGCTCCGCGACGCCGGGCTCGTCACCCGGTGCCGCCGCGGGTCCTGGGCCTACTACCGCTTGGTCCCGGAGCGCCTCGCCGCCCTCGCCCAGCTCCTCGCCTGACCGGAGCGACCACCGAGGGCCGGCGGCTCGCGATGCCCCGCTGAGCGCCTCGCAGTCGAAGACGTAGCCGATGTCTGGCACCGCGCGGGAACCGTCGACAGCCGTCAGGGGAGGTCCGCCACCGTGGCCTGTGGCACTCTGGACGGGTGCTGACGGCATTCGGCATGGTCGCGCTGAGCTTCATGATGCTCATGTACGCGCTCGAACGCAGAGACCACCGGTTCGTCCTCGCCTTCGCTCTCGGCTGCGCACTATCGAGCACCTATGGGTTTCTCAGCGGCGCGTGGCCCTTCGGCGCAGTCGAAGCGGTCTGGATGCTCGTCGCCCTCCGCCGCTGGCAGGCAACGTCGCCTTCCGAAACGAGCCGAGGCTCCCCCACCGCGAAGAGCGCCCGTCAGCAGCACGTCGGGTCGACCACCCGCACGAGCGCACCCAGAGAGCCGCCGCCCACTCGGTAGTAGATGCTCGTGCTCGCGTCGCTCCCTCGTGAGGAGCCTGGCCCGGTGCAGCTGGCCGAGGTGGTGACTGATGGTGTCGTCGGACAACCCGAGTCGAAATACTATCGGGCTTCGCCCCAGCCCGACGAGCGGTGTGGTGGGTCGCTGATCGGCGGCGTGGCGGGGTGGGGCGTGCTTTGTACGGGGCCTGCCCGGAACGCGCGCCCCACCCCGCCACCTGGACCCAACCGACACCCCGTACCGGCGCGCTGGGACCGTAGGCTCCGGTCGCGGGTCGTTCGGGACAGCTGGCCGTCCCGGCCATGAACCGCACTGTGCGGTTGGGTTGCCCCCGTCAGGGGCATTGCCTGCCAGGGGATCGTTGCCCCCTGACCTACCAGGTCAGCGCGGCATGAGTTTCAACAGTGATCTTGACCCTATCTTGCGGAGGCCTGAGCCTCGGCTGGTCGGCGAGCTTCGTCGCCGGGACGAACGGCCGGATCGTCCTTCGCCACCTGCCCCCGTACGCTCCTGACACGAATCGGAGAGACCCCTACCTGGCCGTAACTGATTACCTCCGGAACATCTACTCGCTCACAGTCGCCTGGGCAACCCTGACCCAACTCATTTGTGCGCGCCCTCAGCGGCGGCGCAAGAACGATTTCAGTTCGTCACTCATCCGAATAGGCTTGGTCAGCACAGAGGTGGGTAATCTGGCTGCATAGCGAATCGGATGCTCGACGAGACGCAGCCACATCCGGTGGGGTTTTGATGCAACGCGCTGCTCGAGGTCGCGCACATAGTCACTTCGCAACTCGTGACTTTCGCGCCGAATGATATAGCCACAACGAGAGCACTCGCTCGAGACCAAGAGGCGCCCTGCATACACCACCGTGTGGGCGGTGAACTCTCCGCACTGGCTGCAGGTCAGCTGTACGATGACGGTGCCGCTCATGGCTGGCTCATCAGACTATCTCGAAGTTGGCGGCTGCTAGCAACCGCTCTGCCACGAAAAGGTCCTGAGGATAGGTGACCTTCAGGTTGCGAGGATCTCCTTCCACCCAGTGGACTGACATATCTGAGTAACGTTCTACGCAAGAAGAGGTATCGGGCCCGTCGAACCCATCTACTTGGGCAGCATCGAAGGCGGCCAGCAGCTCTGCTGCATCGAACACCTGTGGAGTCTGTGCACGAACCAGCCGGCGTCTACGACTCCCCGCCGCCAATCTTCCTTTCTCATCGATCTCCACGATGTCATCGTCCAGCAGGGCCGGCACCGACGCGCCGAACTCCACGGCCGTCGCTACAACTGACCGAATGAGTGTTAACGTCACCAGCGGACGCGCTGCATCGTGCGTCAACACCAGACTCACTCGCCCTGAGGATATATCTGGACGGAGATGCTCGAGAGCAGCCATCTCGGAACGATGACGCGTCGTCCCGCCGATGACAAGGTCGATCGCGCGAGCCGGGACTTCCCGGTCCAACACCTCTTCCGCTAGAGCACGGTCCTCATCCCGTACGACGAGGACCAGAGGGCCGACCTCTGGCAACCGTGCCAGACTGTTCAGGCTCCAGCTCACCAGTCGTCGGCCAGCCAAAGGGATGAACGCTTTGTTGCTCCTCGCCGTCATCCGCGTGCCTGAGCCACCAGCAAGCACCACGCCGGCTACGGACCCTTCCCTGACCGATCTCATCACCCGGTGTCGTCACCCTTCAAACCTTAACGGACCGAAACCATTTCCGGCACCTTGGATGCTTACCCATCGCTCGTAGTGTACTCCTCCCATAATTGACCTCGAGCTTGGGCAGCCTACCGCCATGAGACGGGCGCCCATCTCATTCTAAGGCCTTCATTCAGCCACTACCCGGACCAGTCCAAGCAGCACCCCCTTACCTTCCCGCAAGCCAGGCGTGGCTGCCACTCCGCGAGTGCCTGCACCATCCGGTCTTCGGGCGCACAAAGCCAAGCCTTAC
>JAJYSQ010000092.1 GCA_021793495.1 Actinomycetes bacterium | reverse complement strand
ACCGCCCGCCTCGGGGCACCGCAAGCCTCGCCGAGCGTGGTGAGCCGGGTCGGTGCCGGTCTAGGATCGGCGCATCACCAGCGGGAGCTCGCACCAGCGGGCTGAGAGGGTGGCTGCCAGGGCCACCGACCGCCTGAACCTGTCCGGGTAATGCCGGCGTAGGGAGCTGGGTCGATGTCCACCACCGAGAGCGACCGCACCGCACCCGCGGGTCCCACCTTGTCCGAGGTGCCCTTCACCCTCGTCGAGGAGGCGCCGCGGACCCTGGGGCTGGTCGACCAGCTCGCCCTGTGGGGCAACCTGGGGATCAGCCTGCTCGGGTTCACCGGCGCGATCTTCGTGCTGCAGCCTGGGGGACCAGGCTCGCCGCGGTTGTCCCTGCTGGCCGCGCTCACCGCCATCATCGTCGGGACGGTGGCCGGCACCGCGGCGGTGGCCGCGACCGGGCTGGCCGGGGCGATCACCGGAGCGCCGACGATGGTGCTGCTGCGCGGCCTGTTCGGCGCTCGGGTGTCCTACCTGCCCACGGTGCTGAACATCGCCCAGCTGCTCGGCTGGGGGACGTTCGAGATCGTCATCATCTCCACGGCCGGCCACCAGCTGCTGCCGAGGGTGGCGACCCTCGTGTTCGTCCTGGTCGCCGGGGTGGCCACCACGGGGCTCGCGGTCTACCCGCTCGGCTCGGTCCGGGTGCTGCGCAAGTACGTGACCGTCGCCGTCGTCATCGCACTGGCCTACCTGTCGATCGAGCTGTTCCGCCACGGGGTGCCGTCGGTCCCCGGTGGCTCCTGGAACGGGTTCTTCGCCGCCAGCGACACGGCACTGGCCGTGGCGGTGTCCTGGGTGCCACTGGCCGCGGACTACGCGCGCCACTCCCACACCCCGCGGGCGGCGTTCGCCGGAACGTTCCTGGGGTACTCGGTCACCCAGACGCTGTGCTACGGGCTGGGCCTGCTGGCTCTCGTCGGCGTCGCGCACGGGCACGCCGGGGCCATCTTCGCGGCATTCCTCGCGGTGCCAGCCGGCTGGTTGGCCTTCTCCGTCCTGGCCGTACGCGAGCTGGACCAGTCCTTCGTCAACACCTACTCCACCGCCGTCTCCCTGCAGAACCTCTTCCCTCGTACGGATCGCCGGCTGTTCGCGGTCTCGATCGGGGCCCTGATCACCGCCGCCGCGGCCGTGCTGAACATCGCGGACTACGAGAACTTCCTGCTGCTCCTCGGCGCGGTCTTCGTGCCGATGTTCGGCGTGTTCGTGGTGGCCTTCTTCCTGCTGGGCGGCCGTCACTCCTGGGACCTGACCGAGAACGCTCCGCCACGATGGGCGATGCTCGTGCCATGGGCCGCCGGGTTCGTGGTCTACCAGCTGGTCAACCCGGGCGGCATCGGGTGGTGGGTGCGGCTGTGGACCCGGGTCGCCACGCTCGTCGGCTTCTCCCACCAGGGGTGGATGAGCGCGTCGCTGCTCGGCTTCCTGACTGCCGGCGTGGTGACCCTCGCGCTGCGGGTGGTCGCACCCCGCGCCTATGCCGGTCCGCACCCGGCAGGCTGACCGGACGGCGCGGGGTGCCGGCGGGCCAGCCGGGGGTCAGGGACGCGGCTGGTCGGTGGGGATCCCCTCGAGCGTGAGCAGGTGGATCTTCGCCTCGATGCCCCCGGCGTACCCGCCCAGTCCGCCCCCGGCCCGCAGCACGCGGTGGCAGGGCAGGACGATGCACACCGGATTGGTCCCCAGGACCGTGCCGACGGCCCGCGACGCCCCGGAGCGCCCGATCCGCGCCGCCAGCTGGGTGTAGGAGATCGTGGTGCCGTACGGGACGCTCGTCAGCACGTCGAGCACCTCGTGGGCGAAGGGACTGGCGAGGCGGAGGTCCACCTCGATGTCGAACCGCCGGCGTCGCCCGGCCAGGTACTGGTCGATCTGCCGGCGCAACGGGTCGGTCCGTCGCGGATCGCGCACCACTACAGCGGAGACCACCTCGGCCAGCCGGGCCGTCACCGCCTGCTCTGGTTGGTAGGAGCAGGCCAGCACGCCTCGCTCGCCGACGGCGAGCACGAGAGGTCCGACGACCGTGTCGTGCACCTGGTAGGCGACGTCGGCGATCAGCCCGGCCGGCGGCGTGGCCCGCGGCTGATAGGTCCGGTACGCCGCGAGGCGCGCCCCCAGCGATCGGTCGGCGAGCGGATCACCCCAGTGGAAGGCCACGGTCCCCGGCTCCCACCACGGTGGTGACACCGGCCGACGACAGCTCGGTCCGCTCGTCGCGGACAGCGAGCTCGGCGCGCAGCCGGACCCGCAAGGCCTCCAGGGCCTCGACCACGACCCGGCGGGTGGCCCCCGGGGAGGCGTTCAGTGCCTCGGCCACGCAGACGTGGTCCAGGTCGGCCACGTACCGCAGCACGAGGGCCAGTCGCGCCTGCATCGGCAGCTGGCGCACGCATTCCCAGACGTCCTCGTCGGGCTCGGGGGGTGTCGGCTGCGCCGGGACCCCGAGGCTGTGCGGTCGACCCTGGGTGCCGTCGGGACCGGTGCGCTGTGCCTCGGCGATCGCCTTGGCGGCGGTGGACAGCAGCCACCCGCGCAGGTTACGGGTCGGGCGCAGGGTGCGGTACTGGTCCACGGCTCGTTCCCAGGCCACCTGGGTGTACCGGTCGACATCGTCGGGTCCGACCAGCGCCGCAGCCACCTGTGCCACCTCGCGCCACTGCGCGTCGATGAGCTGCTGGAAGGGAGGTCTCACCACACCACTACAACGCGTGACCGCCTCGAGGGGTGATCCCCGCTCCGATCCTTTTCCAGATCTTGTCCCAGGCAGCACCCTGCTCGACCGATTCCTGACCGGATCGATGAGCGGGCACCCCGGGCTCGGCCGGGTGGGTGGGGCGCGGAAAGATGTCAGCGTGCCCGCTGGCGTGCCCGCTGCCCCCGGTCTGTTCGGCTCGGTCTGCGGGCAGCCACCGGCCGGTCCGTGCGTCGTGGCCCACCGGGGGGCGTCGCAGGAGGCTCCCGAGCACACCCTCGCCGCCTACCGACGAGCGATCCTGGCTGGTGCCGACGCGCTGGAGTGCGACGTGCGGCTCACCGCAGACGGCCACCTGGTGTGCGTGCACGACCGCCGGGTGGACCGCACCTCCGACGGCCGCGGGGTGGTCTCGGCCCTCGAGCTGGCCGAGCTCGCCCAGCTCGACTTCGGCACCGTGGTGCCCAGCGGACCCGAGGACGTTGACCGGGACGCCCGTACCATCCTCACCCTCGAACGGCTGCTCCAGACAGTGGCCGACGCGCCCCGCCGGGTTGCGCTGGCGGTGGAGACCAAGCACCCCACCCGGTACGCCGGCCTGGTCGAGCGCAGGCTCGTAGCCTGTCTGGACCGGTTCGGTTGGGCTCACCCTCGGCTCGGAACCACGACCCCGGTCCGGGTGATGAGCTTTTCCACGCTGTCGCTGCGCCGGATCCGCGAGCTCGCCCCACGGCTGCCCACGGTTGCCCTGTTGGACCGTGTGCCGCTGCGGATGCGTGACGGCAGCCTGCCCCGGGGGGTCCAGAGCGCGGGGCCATCGATCGACGTCCTGCGGGCTCACCCGGAGTACGTCGCCGCCGCGCACGCCCACGGCCACCCCGTGCACGTCTGGACCGTCGATGACGCCGGAGATGTCGACCTGTGCGTCGAGCTCGAGGTGGACGCCATCATCACCAACCGTCCACGGATGGTGCTCACCCGGTTGGGCCGGTCGGTCGGGTGAACGGTCTCGGCGTGCCTCGTTTGGTCCGGTGCCGGACGGGGGTATACAGACTCCGGGCGGGCGGGCTTCGGCTCGGACCCGGAAGACCGGGGGTGCGGGCCAGAAAGGCAGCCACGACGATGTCCCCGGCAGGACCCCGACTGACCCCCGGCGCGACCGGCGCCGGGATCGCTGCGCGGCAGGCGGCGCACGGGTGGACCGAGATGCCTCTCGCGTACGCGGTGACCAGCCCGGGCCGGGCCCGAGCGCGGTTGGGTGCAGAGCTGACCAGCAACACGGTCCCGCGCGACCTCGTCGACGATGCGCTCCTCGTGGTCTCTGAGCTGGTCGCCAACGCGGTCCGCCACGGGCGGCCGCTGTGGGCTCCACCACCGGGCAGGATCCTGCTCCGGTGGGAGCTCGGCCCGGGACCGCGCGGACCGATCCTCGTCGAGGTGGTCGATGGGGGCGGTGTCCCCCCGGTGCCCGCGGACGCGGACCTGGGGGCCGTGCGAGGTCGGGGACTGGTCATCGTGGGCGGGTTGGCGCGGGTCTGGGGGTACGACGTGGCGCTGCGAGAGACCCGGGTCTGGGCGCTGCTCGGGCGGTGACCTCCCGCTGGGGTCGCAAAGTTTTGGCAAGGATCACTAACGGTCCACTGGGGCCGCGGATCGCCGTGATAATTTCCTTCAGACCCGAGCGCTGCTGTGTCCCCCGTCGGCAGCGCCCGGGTCATTCAACGTCCGGAGCCGGATGCGTGGGCTGGCGGTCCACCGGGGCTTCAGGGCTCGCGGGACGACCAGGGGCCACGGCACGTTCGACCAGGTGCCGATGACCACGGCGACACCGGCCAGTCCGAGCAGCACACGGGTACCACCGGCGGGCATGGGCGCGCCGTCGTACGACTACCCTGGAGCCCACCCGGCATCGAGCCCCACACATCCAGGAGCGGTAGCCCTTCATGCCCGTCGCAGCCTCGGCCTCCGGTGCCGGCTCGTCCACCGTGGCCCTGCTCGCCGTGGCGATCGCCCTGCTTGCCCTGGTGGTCGCCGTCGTCGCCCTGGCCCGCCTCGGCGCGCTGCGGCGGGCGTACTCCCTGCTGCAGGGGCAGGGTCCGCAGGGCGACTTCGTCACCGTGGTGAGACGCCAGATCGATGAGGTCACCACGTTGCGCGAACACCTCGGCCAGCTCGACACCGCGGTGGCTGCCGCCCGAGTCGACGTGGCCGACGCGATCCGCCACGTCGCGGTCGTGCGGTACGACGCGTTCGGCGACATGGGCGGGCGGCTGTCGTTCACCGCGGCCCTGCTCGACGACGCCGGGGACGGGATCGTGCTCACCTCGATCAACGGGCGCAGCGAGACCCGGACGTACGCCAAGGGCGTGAAGGCCGGCGTCTCGGATGTGGCGTTGTCCCCGGAGGAGGAGCAGGCGGTGGCGTACGCGCGCCGGCGCTAGCCTTCCGCCCATGCCTGGCACCCCTTCCGCCCGTTACGCCTACCTGGGGCCTGAGGGGACGTTCACCGAGGCAGCCCTGCGCACCCTCCCGGCCGCCACGCACGCCGAGCTGGTCCCGGCAGCCTCGGTGGGGGTAGCGCTGGACCTGGTCCGCCGAGGCGAGGTGCACGCGGCGATGGTGGCCATGGAGAATTCCGTGGAGGGCGCGGTCTCCCAGACTCTCGACGAGCTGGCCTCCGGCGATCCCCTGGTGATCACCCGCGAGGTGCTGCTGCCGGTGGAGTTCGCGCTGCTCGTGCGCCCCGGTACCGGGCTGGCACAGGTCGGTACGGTCGCCAGCCATCCGCACGCCCAACCCCAGGTGCGCCGGTGGCTGGCGGCGAACCTTCCTCGCTCGGCGTGGCAGCCGGCCTCGTCCAACGCGGAGGCTGCCCGGTTGGTGGCCCGCGGCGAGGTCGACGCCGCCCTGGCCGGGGAGTTCGCCGCCGCCCGGTACGGGCTGGTCGTCGCGGCCCGCCAGATCCACGACACCCCGGGAGCGGTCACCCGGTTCGTCCTCGTCGCCCGCCCGGCACCTGCGCCGCCACCGACCGGCGCGGACAAGACCAGCCTGGTGGCCTTCCTCGCCGCCGATCACACCGGCGCGCTGCTGGAGATCCTCACCGAGTTCGCCGTGCGCGGGGTGAACCTGACCCGCATCGAGTCCCGCCCGACCGGGCGGGGCCTGGGCCGGTACTCGTTCTCCGTGGACGCCGAGGGCCACGTGCTCGACCCGCGGCTCGGGGAGGCGTTGATGGGGCTGCGCCGCATCTGCGCGGACGTGCGGTTCCTCGGCTCCTACCCGCGTGCCGACGGTGAGGTCCCTGCGGTACGTCCGGGGACCTCGGACGAGCAGTTCCGTGACGCGCAGGCCTGGCTGGCCCAGGTCCGCGAGCAAGGCACCGGGTGACCGGTCAGGACCGGGGTCATGAGTGGTCCAGGTAGGCTGGTGCAGGTGATCGACCTTCGGCTGCTGCGTGAGAACCCTGATCGGGTGCGCGCTTCCCAGCGGGCCCGCGGTGAGTCCGACGTCCTGGTGGACCGGGTGCTCGAGGCCGACGCGCGTCGCCGGGAGCACCTGGCCCGGTTCGAGGGGCTGCGGGCCGAGCAGAAGTCGCTGGGTCAGCGGGTGGTCGCGGCCGCCGGTGCCGAGCGTGAGCCGTTGCTCGACCGGGCCCGGGGCGTGGCCGCCGAGGTCAAGCAGGCGGAGGCCGCGGTTCGCGAGGCCGAGTCCGACATGGACCTGCAGGTACGCGGGCTGTCCAACGTGATCGAGACGGGTGTGCCGCTGGGTGGGGAGGAGGACTACGTCCTCCTGCGCGAGGTCGGTGCCGTGCGGGACTTCGTGGCTGAGGGTTTCCTCCCGCGCGATCACGTCGAGCTCGGTGCGCTGCTCGGTGCGATCGACGTGGAACGGGCCGCGAAGGTCTCCGGGGCCCGGTTCTACTACCTCACCGGGGTCGGAGCCCTGCTGGAGCTGGCCCTGGTCAACATGGCGCTGGCCCGTGCGGTCGCCGCCGGGTTCACCCCGATGATCCCGCCGGCGTTGGTGCGCTCGCGGGCCATGGAGGGCACCGGGTTC
>JAJYSQ010000091.1 GCA_021793495.1 Actinomycetes bacterium | reverse complement strand
GGGCGAGGTGGGTTCCGGCAAGACCGTGGTGGCCGTACGGGCCATGGTGGCCACGGTGGACGCCGGTGGCCAGGCCGTGCTCCTGGCCCCGACGGAGGTGCTGGCGACCCAGCACCACGGGTCGGTGCTCGCGCTGCTCGGCGTGCTGGCCAGCGAGCCGGGGGCCCTGGTCGAGGCCGGGCGGGTGCGGGTCGGCCTGCTCGACGGCTCGCTCTCGGCGGCCGCCCGGCGTCGGCTGCTGGAGCAGATCGCCACTCGGGATGTCGACGTCATCATCGGTACCCATGCGGTGCTCGAACCAGACGTCAGCTTCGCCGACCTCGGCCTGGTCGTCGTCGACGAGCAGCACCGGTTCGGCGTCGCCCAACGGGACGCGCTGCGCACCCGCGGCGAGCACCCGCCGCACCTGCTGGTGATGACCGCCACGCCGATCCCGCGGACGGTTGCGATGACCGTGTTCGGGGACCTGGACGTGCTCACTCTGCGGGAGCGTCCGGCCGCCCACGCACCGGTGGCCACCCACCTGGTGCCGGCCCGCCGCAAGCCGCACTACCGGGAACGCGTGTGGGCGCGGGTCCGCGAGGAGGTCGCGGCTGGCCGGCAGGGCTACGTCGTCTGCCCGCGCATCGGCGGGGAGCCCGACCCGGACGGTGCGGACGACCCGGTCGAGGGCGCGGGACCGGCCGAGGGCTCCGACGGGCGTCTCGAGGCGGATCCTTCCGGCGCAGCCGCACTCGAGGTCGCCGAGATGCTGCGTGGTGGACCGCTCGCCGGGTTGAGGGTCGGGGTGCTTCACGGCCGCTTGTCGGCGCGGGAGAAGACCACGGTGCTGCGGGAGTTCGCCACGTCGCACCTGGACGTCCTGGTGGCCACGACCGTGGTCGAGGTTGGCCTGGACGTGCCCAACGCCACGGTCATGGTGGTGCTGGACGCCGATCACTTTGGTGTCTCCCAGCTCCACCAGCTACGGGGACGGGTCGGTCGCGGACGACACCCCGGGCTGTGCCTGCTGGTCAGCGAGGTAGGCGAGGCCACTGGAGCGTGGGCTCGGCTGGTCGCCGTGGCCGGGACGACCGACGGGTTCGCGCTGGCCGAGGCCGACCTGCAGCTTCGTCGAGAGGGGGACGTCCTGGGGGCGCGACAGTCCGGTGCGGCGAGCAGCCTGCGTCTGCTCGAGGTGGGCCGCCACGCCGAGGTGATCCGTGAGGCTCGCCGGCTGGCCCGAGACCTGGTGGACGCGGACCCGGCGCTGGCGGCCTCCCCGGGCCTGGACGCCGCGGTGGCGCGCGCTGTCACCGACGCGCGCGGCGACTGGCTGGAGCGAGGATGACCCGGATCGTGGCTGGCACGGCCGGGGGTCGCCGCCTGGACGTCCCGCTCGGGCGGGCGACCCGGCCGACCGCCGACCGTACCCGCGAGGGGCTGTTCTCCACCCTCGAGGCACTGCTGGGCGGGCTGGGTGGATGCGTCGTGCTGGACCTGTACGCCGGCTCCGGAGCCCTGGGGCTGGAGGCACTCTCCCGAGGAGCCCGGTCGGCGCTGCTGGTCGAGGCCGATCGGGCGGCGGCCGGGATCGCCGTGGCGAACGCTCGCCGACTCGGCCTGCCGGGGGCGCAGGTCCTGGTGAGCCGGGTGGAGCAGCTGGTCGCCCGCCCACCGGCTGACCTCCTCGTCGCCGACGTGGTGCTCGCGGACCCTCCGTACGACCTGGCCGCCGAGGCGGTGCGAGGTGTGCTGGTGGGCATGGCCAGGCACGGCTGGCTGGCACCCTGGGCGATCGTGGCCCTGGAGCGTTCCGAGCGCGACCCGGAGTTCGCGTGGCCCGACGGCTTCCAGCCTGACCGGTCGCGACGGTACGGCCAGGCACGGGTCTGGTTCGCCCGGTGGTCACCCCCCTGGGGCCCGGCGCCCCTTTGGTAGCCTGCGCGCCGTCGCTGCGACTGATCAGAGAGCCGTTCCGTCCGAGGGAGAACCGCCGTGCATGTGGTCTGTCCCGGCTCGTTCGACCCGGTGACCAACGGGCACCTGGACGTGATCTCCCGGGCGGCCGTGCTGTACGGGCAGGTGACGGTCGCGGTCCTGGTGAACAAGGGCAAGTCCAGCCTGTTCACGGTCGAGGAGCGCATCGAGATGCTCCAGGAGGTCACCGCCGACCTGGAGGGACAGGTGCAGGTGACGTCGTTTCACGGCCTGCTCGTGGATTTCTGCCGCGATCGAGGGATCGTGGCGATCGTGAAGGGGCTGCGGGCGGTCAGCGACTTCGACTACGAGCTGCAGATGGCACAGATGAACCACCGGCTGACCGACGTGGAGACGCTGTTCATGGCTACGAACCCGCTGTACTCGTTCCTCTCGTCTAGTCTGGTCAAGGATGTCGCCACCTACGGTGGTGATGTGTCGGGGCTGGTGCCCGATGTCGTGCTCGCCCGGCTTGCCGAGCGGATCGCGACGGTTTGGCCCTGAGCCCGGTGGATCCGGAGAGGCTTGCGTTGGACGTCCACGACCGGCTCGACGAGGTCTGTGCCCTGATCGAGGGGGCCCGGGCGATGCCGATGTCGGCATCGGTCCTGGTGAACCGGGCGGACGTCCTCCAGCTCCTGGAGGAGCTGCGGGACGCCCTGCCCGAAGAGGTCCGCCACGCAGAGCTCGTGCTCTCGGACCGCGACGCGGTGATCGAGGAGGGTCGAGCCGAGGCCGAGCGTCTCGTCGTCGACGCCCGCGAGGAGCAGCAGCGGCTGGTGGCCAGCACGGAGATCCTGGCTCGTGCCCGGATCCAGGCCGAGGACCTGCTCGCCGAGGCCCGCCGGGAGGCCGATCGGATGCGTCGGGATGTCGACGGGTACGTCGACACCAAGCTGGGCAACTTCGAGATCGTCCTGGACCGTACGCTGGCCGCCGTGCAGCGCGGCCGGGAGAAGCTGGCGGCTCGACAGGAGGCGGCGGTCAGCGCCGATCCCCTGGACGACCGGCCGCTGCCCGACCTCGGCTGATCCAGCACTGTTTGGGTCGGGCGGTCGCTGTCGGGTAACGTGTCCCTCCGGCCCGCCGAGGGCTGGCTGCCCGCACGACACTCCTCACGTACCGCAACCCGACAGCGAGCATGAACCACTCACCGACTTCGCCGGCCCACCGCAGGCGCACCGTGCCGAACCGTCGAGGATCGGGCCTGCCGTCGCGCGGTGCTGGCCGCGGCTTGCCGGACGCGCGTTCGCCACTGGTGATCGATGTCCGAGACCTGGCCCGGGGCGCCGGGAACATGATCACCGTCGAGCGCACGGTGCCTGCGCCGGACGGTCTCCAGGTCGAGGCGATGCGGGTGCCGACCCAGGCGCCGGTCGAGCTGCGCGTGCGCCTGGAGTCCGTGGTCGAGGGAGTTCTGGTCACCGGGGTGGTGCGGGCCCCGGCGGTCGGAGAGTGCGGGCGCTGCCTGGAACCGGTCCATGAGCTGCTGGAGGCAGACGTCGCGGAGCTGTACGTGGAGGCCGACCGGCAGGTCGACGAGGAGGAGGACGAGGTGGTCGAGCGGTTTTTCGGGGACCTGTTGGACCTCGAGTCCGTGGTGCGCGACTGCCTGGTGCTGGCCCTGCCGCGCAGGCCGCTGTGCCAGCCCGAGTGCCCGGGCTTGTGTCCCCGGTGCGGTGAGCGGCTACAGCTGGGCCAGCCAGCCCACGAGCATGCTTCCTCGGACCGGCGATGGGCGGTCCTCGAGGCCTTGACCGTCCCTGCCGGTTCGATCGGGACGAGCCACCCTGACTTCCCGCCAGCAGATGTCGAGCCCCGCCCGGGGCTCGAGTACCCGAGAGACGAGGTCTAGTCGTGGCCGTTCCCAAGAGGAAGATGTCGCGGAGCAACACCCGGTCCCGGCGGGCCCAGTGGAAGGCCGCGCCGCTGACCCTGGTCAGTTGCGACCGCTGCCACGAGCCGAAGCTCCCGCACACCGCGTGCCCGACGTGCGGAACCTACGCCCGGCGCCAGGTGCTCGACGTCTGAGCGGACTCCTGCCATGGTTGCGTCCCCCGGTTCGGTGCGGCGTCGGGTGCGGGCTCGGCGTGGGCCCGCCGGCGGGGTGAGCGAGGCGGGCTGTCTGCCGGTTGGCCCGCTCGCCAGCGACCTGGGCATCGACATCCCCGTCCAGCTCTTGGACCAGGCGCTGACCCACCGGTCGTACGCGTACGAGCGGGGCGGTCTGCCGACGAACGAGCGGCTGGAGTTCCTCGGGGACTCCGTGCTCGGCGTCGTGGTGACCGATGCGCTGTTCCGTACCCATCCCGACCTGCCCGAGGGGCAGCTGGCCAAGCTACGGGCCGCGGTGGTCAACGCGCGGGCTCTGGCGGACGTGGCCCGGGGTCTCGGCCTGGGCCGGTACGTGCGGTTGGGTCGTGGTGAACAGACCACCGGTGGCCGGAACAAGTCCTCGATCCTGGCCGACACGCTCGAGGCTGTCATCGGTGCGGTGTACCTGTCGAGTGGGATGGCGGCGGCCTCGGACCTGGTGCACCGGCTGTTCGACCCGGTGATCGCCGACTCGGTCACCCTCGGTGCCGGACTGGACTGGAAGACCAGCCTGCAAGAGCTCGCGACCCGCTTGGGCCACGGTGCCCCGGAGTACGTGGTGGCCGACACCGGGCCGGACCACGACAAGTCCTTCACCGCCGCGGCCTGCCTCGGGGGCACGACGTACGGGCGTGGTCAGGGTCACAACAAGAAGGAGGCCGAGCAGCAAGCCGCCGCCGACGCCTGGCAGGCGCTTCGAACCGAGGTTGGGCCGGACGAGGTTGGGCCGGACGAGGCCGAGCCGGACCCGTCGACCGGCTGCTGAGGTGCCGGAGCTCCCCGAGGTCGAGGTGGTGCGCCGCGGACTGGAACGCTGGGTCGTCGGTCGCACGATCCGTCAGATCGAGGTCCACCACCCGCGGGCGGTACGCCGTCATCCCCAAGGCCCGGAGCACCTGGCTCGGTTGCTGGCGGGCGCCCGGGTGGTGTCCGCGCAGCGCCGTGGCAAGTACCTGTGGCTGCCGCTCGAGCCGTCCGCCTCCCGCCCGGACGACGATGCCCCGGCGGGTCGGGCGCTCCTGGCCCACCTGGGGATGAGCGGGCAGCTCCTGGTCGGGGCGGCAACCGAACCGGACCAGCCGCACCTGCGGGTGCGCATCGAGTTCGCCGACGCCGGACCCCAGTTACGCTTCGTCGATCAACGCACTTTCGGTGGGGTGGCGGTGGTGGCTCTGGATCTCGCAGGGGTGCCGTTGCCCGTCGGCCACATCGGTCGCGACCCGTTGGACCCGCAGTTTGATGACCGGGCCTTCGCCCGGTCCCTACGCGTCCGGACCACCGGGCTCAAGCGGGCGCTGCTCGATCAGCGGCTGATCTCCGGCATCGGCAACATCTATGCTGACGAGGCGCTGTGGCGGGCCCGGCTGCACTATGCGCGGCGCACCCAGGGGGTCACCCAGGCCGAGGTGTCCCGGGTGCTCGCGGCGGTACGTGCGGTGATGACCGAGGCGCTGCGCCAGGGTGGGACGAGCTTCGACGCGCTGTACGTGGACGTCAACGGCTCCAGTGGCTACTTCTCCCGGTCCCTGGCGGTGTACGGCCGTGCTGGCCAGCCCTGCCTGCGGTGCGCGACCCTGATCCGGCGCGAGCCATTCATGAACCGTTCGTCCTACCGGTGCCCGACCTGTCAGCCACCGCCGAGGTCTGCGCACGGGTGAGGCCGCACGAGCTCGGTGGGAGCGAGACAGCGGGCTGCTTATACACCCTCGAGCCTCGGATCCGGGCTGATCGTCACCGAATCGTGACGAGATTGACTGTCTGCGGATACCGTGAGAACCTCACAGAGGCGTCCATGGCGCCCGTCGTGTCGTTGCTGGGTGCATCAGGATCCCGGCCGCATGGGCTTGTCCAGTTGCTTGTCGGGCACCCCTGGACTGGGGTGGGCTTGGGAGGACCGTCGATGGCAAAGGCGCTACTCGGCCATGTGGTGCGCCCCGATCCGCGGATGGCGGCGCAGGTCCGACGACTCCAGCAGCGCGTTGCGGAGCTGGAGTCCCAGGTGATGCGGTTGCAGGCCGCGAATGACGCGCTTGCCGCCGCCGCCGGTTCGGAAGAGCTGTTGACGATACCGGCGGAGCACCAGGAACCAGCGTTGGCTTGAGCGGCGACCCAGCAAGGGGCGTCTCCGTCGTTCGCACCGGTCCGACTCCGGAGCCTTCCTCGTGCATCTGCAAAGCCTGACCCTCAAGGGATTCAAGTCCTTCGCCTCGGCGACCACGTTGCGCTTCGAGACCGGTATCACCGCGGTTGTCGGACCGAACGGATCGGGCAAGTCCAACGTGGTCGACGCCCTCGCCTGGGTGATGGGCGAGCAAGGGGCCAAGACGCTGCGCGGCGGCAAGATGGAGGACGTCATCTTTGCCGGCACGTCGGTGCGTGCTCCGTTGGGGCGCGCCGAGGTCGCCCTGACGATCGACAACTCCGACGGACGCCTGCCCATCGAGTACGCCGAGGTCACGGTGGCGCGGCTGATGTTCCGCTCCGGGCAGAGCGAGTACACGATCAACGGTCAACCCGCTCGGCTGCTCGACGTCGCCGAGCTGTTGGCGGACTCGGGCATCGGCCGTGAGATGCACGTCATCGTCAGCCAGAACCAGCTCGATTCGATCCTGTCCGCCAGTCCGCTGGACCGTCGCGGCTTCGTCGAGGAGGCTGCCGGGGTCCTGAAGCACCGCAAGCGCAAGGAACGCGCCCTGCGCAAGCTCGAGGCGATGGCCGCCAACCTGGCTCGGCTGACCGACAGATCGGAA
>JAJYSQ010000090.1 GCA_021793495.1 Actinomycetes bacterium | reverse complement strand
GTTTCACTCATGTTTCTGCCTCACCGCGACGACGCAGGACTGCCCTGATCCGGGCGACGAGCTCGCGGTGCGAGTAGGGCTTGGTGACGTAGTCGTCGGCGCCCAGCTCCAGACCGACCACCTTGTCCACCTCGGCATCCTTGGCGGTGAGCATGATCACCGGGACGCTGGATCGTGCCCGCAAGGCGCGGCACACCTCGGTGCCCGACAGCCCGGGCAGCATGAGGTCCAGCAGGACCAGGTCGGCGCCGGTCTGGTCGAAGGCGTCCAGCGCCTCGGGCCCGGTGCTGGCGACCGCCACCTCGAACCCCTCGCGACGCAGCATGTAGGACAAGGGGTCGGAGAACGACTCCTCGTCCTCGACCACCAGCACCTTCGTCACCGGTCCGCTCCCTCCTCGCGCTGATCGACCGGCCAAGCACCGGTCGTGAGCGGGTACGACGTTGCGTGCGCAACGATCGGCCAGCGTCCGATGGCGGTCGGACCGGACGCGGGGTCCACCGGCAGTCGCAGGGTGAAGGTGGAGCCGGCGCCTTCCACGCTCCACACGGTGACCTCGCCGCCGTGGTTGGCCGCGACGTGCTTGACGATGGACAGACCGAGCCCGGTGCCCCCGGTGGCCCGGGACCGAGCCGGGTCCACCCGGTAGAACCGTTCGAAGATCCGACCCAGGTCCGTGGCGGGGATGCCGATGCCCTGGTCGGTCACCGCGATCTCGGCGACCGCCCCGGCCCGACGCACACCGACGGCAACCCGCGTGTGTGCCGGGCTGTAGTGGATCGCGTTGTCGATCAGGTTGCGTAGCGCCATCACCAGCTGCCGGCGGTCGCCGCGGACCGCCAGCCCGGGACGGCCGCCGTGGACCAGCTCGATGTTCACGGCTGCCGCTGATGCGCGGCTGACGTCCACGGCCTCGGCCACCAGGTCGTCGAGCTCGACGCGCACCGCTCGGTGCAACGAGTCCTCGCCCTGCAGCCGGGAGAGCTCGATGATCTCGTGGACCAGGTCCGACAACCGGCCGGACTCCTGCTGGATGTGCCCGGCGAACCGGCGCACCGCCTCCGGGTCGTCGGCGGCATCCAACAGGGCCTCGGCCAGCAACGCCATCGCACCGATCGGGGTCTTCAGCTCGTGGCTGACGTTGGCCACGAAGTCCCGGCGGATCTCCTCGACCCGGCGAGTCTCGGTCCGGTCCTCGACGAGCATCAGCCAGCGCTCCTCGGGCAGCGGCACCACCCTGACCAGGACCGCTCGAGTGCCGATCCCGAGGCTCGACCGGGGCAGGAACAGCTCCCTCTCCCGGCGCTCCGGGTGGGTCCGGGCCTCACGGACGGCGGCCAACAGGCCCATCGGCGCGACCCGCCCTGAACGGACCAGGCCCATCTCTCGCGCGCTGTCGCTCGCATGCACCACTCGGTCGGCGGCATCGACCACGACCGAGATCCCGCGCAGGGCCGCCAGCACCTCTCCTACCCCGGGGGGTAGGCCCGGTGGCACCCGGGCGGCGGGTCCGGTGGTGGCAGGGTCAGCTCGCCGTCCCACGGCATCTGCCGCGGACAGGGTCGGCACGCCGGCTTCCACACCCCGGATCGTACGGTCCTGAAGCAGGTACGCTCGCAGGGACGCACGAGGCGGGGACGGTCCCGTCGGCAAGAGTTCACCGGGTCGCCCGCCAGCGTTCACCCGGCGGGGGCGGCGTGGGCGGGAACCCTGCCGATGATCGCGGCAAGCCCCGGTCACACCGCCCGCCGAGCGGTGCCCGGCACACCGACGAGGAGATGGCAGATGCGCGCCCAGTACCACGAGGAGCTGGACTACCTCGGCGAGCTGCTGGTCGAGATGACCCACCTGGCCGGCTCGGCACTGAACCGGGCGACCACGGCCCTGCTCGATGCCGACCTCACCCTCGCCGAGTCGGTGATCGCCAGCGACGAGCTGCTCAACATGCGCTCCCGCGAGCTGGGGGACCGGGCGGTCGAGCTGCTGGCCCGCCAGCAACCGGTGGCCAGCGACCTGCGGACGATCATCGCGGCGTTGACCATGAACGACCACCTGGAGCGGATGGGCGACCTGGCAGCACACGTGGCCAAGACCGCCCGGCTGCGCTACCCGGAGTCCGCGGCCTACCCGGAGGTCCGCGAGCTGATCCTGCGGATGGGCCAGGTCGCGCAGCGGATCGTGGAGAAGGTCGGCACCACGATCGCCACCCGCGATGTGCACGCCGCAGCCGAGGTGCGCCACGACGACGACGAGATGGACCAGCTGCACCGACGGCTGTTCGCGGTCATGCTCGATCCCGGCTGGCCGCACGGCGTCGAGGCAGCGATCGACGTGACGCTGCTGAGCCGGTTCTTCGAGCGGTATGCCGACCACGCGGTCTCCGTCGCCCAACAGGTCATCTTCGTCGTGACCGGCGAGATGGTCGTCAACCCCGGCGGCCGGCACTGATGCTGGGGTTCGTCCCGCAGGACCGGCGTCCGGTGACGGGGCGCGATCAGGCGCGACCCTGGTTGCGTACCGCCTCGACCGCCGCCGCCGCGGCCTGCGGGTCCAGGTACCGGCCTCGTGGCTCCCGTGGACGCATCTGCTCGTCGAGGCGGTACACCAACGGGATCCCGGTCGGGATGTTCAGGCCCACGATCTCCTGGTCGGTGATGGCGTCCAGATGCTTGACCAGGGCGCGGATCGAGTTGCCGTGGGCGACCAGCAGCACCACGCCAGCGGTCCGAAGGTCAGGCACGACCGCGTCGTACCAGTAGGGCAGCAGCCGAGCCCCGACATCGGCCAGGCACTCGGTGCGCGGGCGGGCCTCCGGGGGCAACGCGGCGTACCGCGGGTCGTCGTGCTGCGAGTACTCGTCGTCCACGGCGATCGGCGGCGGCGGCACATCGTAGGAGCGCCGCCAGGTCATGAACTGCTCCTCGCCGTACGTGGCGAGGGTGGCCGCCTTGTCCTTGCCCTGCAGCGCCCCGTAGTGCCGCTCGTTGAGCCGCCAGGACCGGCGTACCGGGATCCAGCTGCGCCCGACACCGCGCAGGGTGATCTCCGCGGTCCGGATGGCTCGGCGAAGCACGGAGGTGTGCACGAGATCCGGGAGCAGACCCTCGTCGGACAGCAGGGTGGCGGCCCGCTCGGCCTCGGCCTCGCCTCGCTCGGACAGCGGTACGTCCACCCAGCCGGTGAAGCGGTTCGTCGCGTTCCACTCGCTCTCGCCGTGGCGGAGCAGGACCAGGGTGGCGTCAGTGTGACTCATGCTCCGAGCCTGCCAGACCGGTCACCAGGTGCTCGAAGGGGGCCAGGTTCGCCGTCGGCTCTCCCCGAGCCACCCGCCAGGCCCATTCGCGCCGGATGACCGAGGCGAACCCCATCTCGAGAATGCGTGGGAACCCGGAGTCCGCGGCCTCGAGCACGGCGCCGAGCAGCCGGTCGAGCTCGTCGGACCCGACGCCGGCCAGCGGGATCCGAGCCACCAGGTAGATGTCCCCGAGGTGGTCGACCGCGAAGTACGCCCCGCGAGCCCGTCGGTTCTGTCCCAGCAGCCAGCGGTAGACACCTTCGGCGTTCTCCTCCGGGCAGCGGGCCACGAAGGCGTTCACCGACAGGCTGTAATCACCGACGACCAGTGAGGCAGCGGTGGCGAGCTTCTGCTCACCGGGCAGGGTGACCACGAAACGCCCCGGCCCCGGCTGTTCGAACGCGACACCGGCAGCGACCAACGCCTGATGGACCAGGGCCGCCGCGGAGACCGGGCCCGTGGCCCCGGCAGAGACGCCCGCGGGCTGCACCACCCTCAGAACCGGCCGGCGACGCGACGGTCCCGGTCGGGCTGAGCCAGGGCGTCCAACGCCTCGCAGTAGACGTCCAGCACGCCAGCGGCGGTGGCCGACCAGCCGAAGCAGGACGCGTGCGCCCGAGCACCGACGGACAGCACCTGGCGTCTGGCCCGGTCCGCGAGCAGGTCAGACAGCACCCGGGCATACGCCTGCGGGTCGTGCCCGTCCACCAGGATCCCGGACCGTCCGTGAGCGACCGCGGTGCGCAGCCCGCCGACAGCGGCCGCCACCACCGGGGTTCCGCACGCCTGAGCCTCCAGGGCGACCAGCCCGAAGGACTCGCTGTAGGACGGCATGCAAGCCAGGTCGGCGGCGCGGTACCAGTCGACCAGCTGGTCACGGCCCACCGGTGGGAGCACCCGCACCAGCTCACCGATCCCGAGCTCGCCGGCCAGGCGGCTCAACGAGCCCCCGGACAGCCAGGAGCCGCTACCGCTGGGCCCTCCCACGACGGCCACCACGAGCCGCTCGCGCAGCCGTGGGTCCGCGCCGACCATGGCCGCGGCGGCTCGGATCAGCAGGTCCGGCGCCTTCAGCGGTTGGATGCGTCCGACGAACAACAGCACGTCGGCGTCGGGTGCCAGTCCCAGCCGACGCCGAGCCGCCGAGGAGTCCCCGGCCGCGAAGGCGGACAGGTCCACCCCCGGGGGGACGACCTGCACCTGGTCGGCCTTCGCGTCGTACAGCTCCACCAACGCGGCAGCTTCGTCCTCGGTGTTGGCAATCAGCCGGTCGGCCACCTCCACGATCTGAGCCTCGCCCAGCTCGCGGGCCGTCGGCTCTGCCGGTGCCCCGTCGGCCAGCGCGAGGTTCTTCACCCGAGCCATGGTGTGCATCGTGTGCACCAACGGCACCCCCCACCGCTCCGAGGTCACCCAGCCCACCTGGCCTGACAACCAGTAGTGGGAGTGCACCAGGTCGAACCATCCGGCTTGGCGTGACGCCTCGGCGCGCAGCACCCCGGCGGTGAATCCGCACAGCTGGCTGGGCAGGTCCTCCTTCGCCAACCCCTGCAGCGGTCCGGCGGTGACATGGCGGACGGTCACGCCGTCGGACAAGGCCACGCTCGGCGGCAGGTCGCGGCCGGTGGCCCGAGTGAAGATCTCCACCTCGATGCCCATCGTGGCCAGCCGCGCGGCGAGCTCCACGATGTACACGTTCATCCCCCCGGCGTCCCCCGTGCCTGGTTGGTCCAGGGGCGAGGTGTGCACCGAGAGCATGGCAACCCGGCGGGGCAGCCGTCGGCGCACGGCAAGCACAGTCATCCGCGCTCGCCTCCTCTGCGCACGTACCCACCAGCCCTCACCACCTGGGCCCAACAGGTCCCGATCCTCTCCGATTCCCCCACCGCGGGCATCACGACCGTGAGCACTCCGGCCCGCCTGCAGCCAGTCCTGCGTCAGTCCCGCAGCCGGATCCGCACCCGGCGGAACCCCTTGCCCTTGCTCTCCACCTTCACCACCTCGATGCCCCCGATCGCCGCGGTCGAGGCGACATGGGTCCCCCCGTCGGCCTGGGTGTCCAGGCCGACGATGTCGACGATGCGCACGACCTCGAGGTCGTCGGGCAGCAGGTTGGTTGCCGTACGGATGATGTCCGGGATCGCCAGAGCCTGCTCGCGCGGGAGGGTCTCGACCCGGATGGCCCGATCGGCGGCCACCTCGACGGCGGCCGCCGCGGCCAGCCGCTCGGCAAACCCGTCAGGCAGCTCGGGCAGACCGAAGTCCAAGCGGGCCACGAGCGGTTCCATGCCTCCCCCCGTGACCAGGGCGCCGAAGTCACGGAACACCACCCCGGAGACCAGGTGCAGCGCGGAGTGGGTCCGCATCAGCGCGGAGCGCCGCTGATCGTCCAACGCGCCACGGACCGCGGTGCCCGCCACCGGCAGAGGATCACCCTCCGCGGGGATCAGGTAGAGGTCGTCGGCCTTGCGGATCCCGACGATCCGGGTGGTGACTCCGCCCCACAGGAGCACACCCTGATCGGGAGGCTGGCCACCGCCGCCCGGGTAGAACGCCGAGCGGTCGAGCACGATCCCGTCCGGGGACGCGTCGAGCACCGACGCCGTCCAGCCGCGCACCGTCGCGTCGGAGAGCTCCAACCGCTGGGTGCGGCCGTACCGGGTCGACGGGTCGGGCGAGCTCATGGCCCGAGCCTACGGGGGCCCGCGTGGGCCGCCGTCGGCTGGCTCAGGAAGCCGGCGATGAGCTCACGCACCTGCCGGCGGTGCGCCCAGAGCAGGCCCCCGGGCCCCAGCACCTCCAGCCGGGCGGCGGGCAGCAGCTGGGACAGCCGTCGGGCCGCTCCGACCGGGTGCATCGGGTCGTCCTCGGCGGCGAGCAGCAGCACCGGCACGGTCACCCGGGACAGCAGAGACGGGTCGGGCACCGACGCCTGGGCAGGCAGGAGGCGCAGAGCCCAGGCCACGTCGCTGGCGAGCATCTCGACGGCTCGCTGAGCGACCCACGCCGTGGCCTCCGCGTGGGACCGGAGGGCCGCGGGCAGCTCCTCGGTGAGCAGCCCGACCAACCCGTCCCGGTCGCCGTCTTGCACGCACCGGGCCATCGCGGCGAAGTGCGCCTGCACCGTGGGCGGATGGGTGCCCGCGAGGTCCGCCGGCAGGACGAGCACCACCTGGGCGTACCGGTCGGGCCGCTGGGCCAGGCCGGCCAGCAGCACCCCGGCACCCAACGAGACCCCGAGGGCGCGCGGCCGCACGCCGGGTGCGGCCACCGCTGCCAACACCCGGTCGACCGCGGCGACGAGCCCCGGGTAGGTCAGCTCCACGGGGTCGCTCGGGGCCGGGGTGCGGCCGTGGGCCGGCAGGTCGAGCACCACCCGGGTGCCGCCGACGCCGGTCAGGAAAGGTCGCACGGTCTCCATCGAGCCGCCCAACCCGTGCAGGGCGAGAGTCAGCGCAGGCCCGGATCCCCGGACGCGGTACGCAGGGACGTCAGAGCCCGGTGGCCGGCCACCGGGGGCCGGGCCGGCGAGG
>JAJYSQ010000089.1 GCA_021793495.1 Actinomycetes bacterium | reverse complement strand
CGGCACCTCGTGGCAGGGCTGGTGCGTCGGGTGCGGGTGCGCGGCGATCCGGTGCGGGTGCACGGGGTGGCTCCCGGACGCGGACGCCACGCGCCTCCTCGGCGCCTCGTCGCCCACGCCTCGGCCGGCGTGCCGGCCGGGGCGTGGTGCGGGGGGTGGGCGCCGTCTGGGTGGGGCTGGGCCACGTGCTGGGTGGGACGGTCCGCCGTGTCGGGCACACGGCCCGGGATCTCGACCCGGCGCACCGGCGTGACGGGCTCGGCCTGGCGCTGATCGCCGGGGCCGTGCTGGTGGCCTCCGGGGTCTGGTGGTCCGGGGCCGGGGTGGTGGGCCGCGGCGTGCGGATGGTGGTCCGCGGAGGGCTCGGCGGGGTGGCGGTCGTGCTGCCGTTCCTGCTGGTGGCGCTGGCCGTCGGGGTCCTGCGCCACCCCGACCGGCGGGCGACGACCTCGCGGGTCGTGATCGGCTGGGGGGTGCTGCTGCTGGCCGCCGCGGGGCTGGACCAGGTCGCGCACGGCAACCCGAGCCCGGGCACGTCGGCGGGGGCGCTCCGATCCGCCGGCGGGGTCGTGGGGTTCCTGCTCGCGGCCCCCATGGTCTCCCTGGCGACCGTGTGGGTCACCGCCGTGCTGCTGGTGCTGCTGGCCGTGTTCGGCCTGCTGGTCGTCACCGCGACGCCGGTGAACACCCTGGGTCCCCGGGTGCGTGCCGGGGCCGTCCGGCTCGGGATCCTCGAGCGGCCCGACGCATCGCAGACCTCGCCTCCGGTGGGTGGGGCCGATCCTGGTGCCGCGGACGCGCTCGACCGGGGTGTGCCGGAGCGTGGTCGACGGTTCGCCCACCGGGGCGTGCGGCGTCATCGTCGCGCGTCGGCCGACGGGCCGGGCGAGCTGCTTCCGGTCGGGCCGGCGCCGTACGAGACCCCGCTGGTCGTGGATGTGGTGGATGGGTCTGCGGATGCGCCGCTGGCGGACCTCGGCGTCGACCCCGCAGGACCCGGGGGAGTGGCCTCGCCCGGCCCGGCTTCGCGTCCGCGGTCCGACCGTCCGCGGTCCGACCGGGAGCGGGAGCCCGAGCAGCTGGCCCTGTCCGGCGACGTCGTCTACCTGTTGCCGCCCTACGAGCTGCTGCGTCAGGGCCCGCCGGCCCGGGCCCGCAGCGCGGCCAACGATGCCGTGGTAGCCGCACTGACCGGTGTGCTGGAGGAGTTCGACATCGGTGCCCGGGTCACCGGCTTCACCCGGGGCCCGACCGTGACCCGGTACGAGGTCGAGCTGGGCCCGGGGGTCAAGGTCGAACGGGTCACCGCGCTGGCCAAGAACATCTCCTACTCGGTGGCCAGTGCCGAGGTGCGCATCCTGTCCCCGATCCCCGGCCGGTCAGCCATCGGCATCGAGATCCCCAACCCGGACAAGGAGATCGTCGCGCTGGGCGACGCACTACGGGCACCGACGGCCACCCGGGATCACCACCCGCTGCTGGTGGCCCTCGGCAAGGACGTCGAGGGCGGCTTCGTGATGGCGAACCTGGCGAGGATGCCGCACCTGTTGGTGGCTGGCGCCACGGGGTCCGGCAAGTCCAGCTGCATCAACTCGCTGATCACCTCGGTGCTGGTGCGTTCCACCCCGGAGGACGTCCGGATGATCCTGGTGGACCCGAAGCGGGTGGAGCTCGCCCCGTACGAAGGCATCCCGCACCTGATCACCCCGATCATCACCAACCCGAAGAAGGCCGCGGAGGCGCTGGCCTGGGTGGTAACGGAGCTGGACACCCGGTACGACGACCTGGCTGCGTTCGGCTTCCGGCACATCGACGACTTCAACAAGGCGGTCCGTACCGGACGGGTCGTCCCGCTGCCGGGCAGCGAGCGCGTCCTGGCCCCCTACCCGTACCTCTTGGTGGTCGTCGACGAGCTCGCCGACCTGATGATGGTTGCTCCGCGGGACGTCGAGGACTCGGTGGTACGGATCACCCAGCTGGCCCGGGCAGCCGGTATCCACCTCGTGCTGGCCACCCAGCGCCCGAGCGTCGACGTGGTCACCGGTCTGATCAAGGCGAACGTGCCGAGCCGGTTGGCGTTCGCCACCTCGAGCCTGGCCGACTCCCGGGTCATCCTCGATCAGCCGGGCGCCGAGAAGCTGCTCGGCCAGGGCGATGGGCTGTTCCTGCCGATGGGGGTCAGCCGGCCCGTCCGGGTCCAGGGCGCGTGGGTCACCGAGGCCGAGATCCACGCCGTGGTCGCCCACTGCCGGGCGCAGCTCGTGCCCTCCTACCGCGACGGCGTCGTCGATGCACCGGGACGCTCCCGTGAGGCAGCCGCAGACATCGGCGACGACCTGGAGCTGCTCTGCCAGGCCGCTGAGCTGGTGGTCTCCGCCCAGCTGGGCAGCACCTCCATGCTGCAGCGCAAGCTGCGGGTCGGGTTCGCCAAGGCGGGGCGGCTGATGGACCTGTTGGAGACGCGCGGGGTGGTCGGGCCGAGCGAGGGGTCCAAGGCCCGGGACGTGCTGACCGCGCCCGAGGAGCTGGCGGAGCTCCTCGACTCCTTGCGCGAGCAGTAGCCCGCCGTAGCGTTTTGTCTCCTTGGGAACGCGTCCTAGACTGACCGCACCTGCGTGACCAACGCCGCGATCGCCGGCTGGTGACCGCTTCGGCTCTCCGGCCGATCGCGCAGCGCAGAACTCGGGAGGCCCGCGGTGTCCATCGGTCAGGTCCTCACGGCGGCTCGGCAACAGGCCGGACTGACCATCGAGCAGGTCGGCCAGCGCACCCGGATCCGCCCGACGATCATCGCGTCCATCGAGGCCGACGAGTTCGGCCCGTGCGGCGGTGACACGTACGCCCGTGGTCATGTGCGGGCCATCGCCCACGTGGTGGGGGCGGACGCCGACGAGCTGGTCGCGGAGTTCAACCGGTCGGCCGCCCACCTGGCCGATCCCGGGTCGCAGGAGTTCTTCGCGGCCGAGGCGAGCGCGGCGCGACCGCAACGGCACGGGCCGAACTGGGCCGGTGCCGCCGTGCTGGTGCTGCTCCTGGTGATCGGGTACGCCGCGTTCAGCCTGTTGCGCGGGCACGGTGCGTCGACCGCGACCACCGCGGCTGCGGGGGTCACCACCGGCGCGAGCCCGACCCCGCGCGTCACCGCGACCCCGCAGCCGAGCGCGACCGCCCCGTCCGGCTCCACGGCCACCCTGCCCCCCGGCACGGTGGCGCAGGCCAGTCCTGGTGCGGTGACCGTGACCCTGTCCACTCCGAGCGGCCCGAGCTGGATCAGTGCGACCACCGGCTCGGGCCGACAGCTGTTCGCCGGGCTGCTGAGCCGGGGGACGTCGCAGACGTTTACCGACGGCTCCGCGGTGCGGCTGGTCATCGGCAACGCGGGAGCGGTCGACCTGGTCGTCAACGGCAAGAACATCGGCACCCCGGGAGGTATGGGCCAGGTGGTCCGGCTCAGCTTCACCCCGACGAGCCCGAGCAACGGCTGATGACGACCGGGGCGTACCGCTGCGGGCACGCCGTAGGCTGACGCCCATGGCGTCGCCGAGCAGCTCACCGCCCGCCTCGGTCTCTCTGGTCACCCTCGGGTGCGCGCGCAACGAGGTCGACTCTTCTGAGCTGGCTGGCGCACTGCAGGCGGCGGGCTGGTCGGTCGTTGACGACCCTGGCAACGCCGACGTCGTGCTCGTGAACACCTGTGGGTTCATCGAGGCAGCGAAGAAGGACTCCATCGACGCGCTGCTGGAAGCCTCGGACCTGAAGGCCACCGGCCGGACCCGCGCCGTGGTCGCGGTCGGCTGCCTGGCCGAAAGGTACGGTGTGCAGCTGGCCGGTGAGCTGCCCGAGGCCGACGCGGTGCTCGGCTTCGACCAGTACCCGCAGCTGGCGACCCGGCTCGACGAGGTGCTGGCCGGGCGACGGCCAGCCAGCCATGTTCCCCGCGACCGGCGGGTGCTGCTGCCGCTCGCGCCGACCGAGCGGCCCCGGACCCGGGTGGACGAGCCGGACCTGCCGGCCCGCGCGACGCCGGCGTCCGGCCCACGTCCGGTGCGCCGCGTCCTGGGCGCCGGTCCGGTGGCGGCGTTGAAGATCGCCTCGGGGTGCGACCGGCGATGCGCGTTCTGCGCGATCCCGTCCTTCCGGGGAGCGTTCCGGTCCAGGCCGCCGGAGGAGGTGGTCGCCGAAGCTCGGTGGCTGGCCGAGCAGGGGGTGACCGAGCTCGTGCTGGTGAGCGAGAACTCCACCTCGTACGGCAAGGACCGAGGCGACCCTCGTGCGCTGGAGGTGCTGCTGCCCCGGCTGGCGGCCGTGGATGGCGTTCGCCGCGTCCGGGTCAGCTACCTGCAGCCGGCCGAGGTCCGCCCTGGGTTGGTCGAGGTGATCTGCACGACCCCGGGGGTGGCCCCGTACTTCGACCTGTCGTTCCAGCATGCCAGCCCCGCGGTGCTGCGGCGGATGCGTCGTTTCGGGTCCACCGACCGGTTCCTCGAGCTGATCGACAGCGTTCGCGTGGGTGCGCCCCAGGCCGGGGTGCGCACCAACGTGATCGTCGGCTTCCCCGGGGAGACCGAGGCTGACCTGGCCGAGCTCGAAGGCTTCCTGGTGGCCGCCCGGATGGATGCGGTCGGGGTGTTCGGCTACTCCGACGAGGAGGGGACGGAGGCGGCCGGCCTGGCCGGGCACCTGGACCCGCGCGAGGTGGCCGACCGGGTGGCCCGGGTCACCCGGTTGGTCGAGGAGCTCACCGCGCAGCGGGCGGAGGACCGGGTCGGCGAGCAGATCGAGATCCTGGTCGAACGCGGCGAGCCCGAGCCGGCCGATGGGTATCTCTGGCAGGGACGTGGCGCCCACCAGGGGCCGGAGGTGGATGGGAGCACCGAGGTGCGTCGTCCGGGGACCTCGGCCTCGACCGCTCCTGTCGGACAGCTGGTCCGCGCTCGGGTCGTGGGCAGCCGTGGGGTCGATCTGCAGGCGGTGCCCGCCGACGCGGACGGGTGGGTGTCCGACCTCAGGATCGTGAGGGGGTAGGCGTGCTGGCCTCGCCCACCCAGGCCGGCAGGTGGAACCTGCCGAACGCGCTGACCCTGCTCCGGCTGGTGCTGGTGCCGGTGCTGGCGGTGCTCCTGTGGCATGACCAGGGACGCTCCACCGGCTGGCGGCTCGCGGCGTTCGCCGTGTTTCTCGTCGCCTCGGTGACCGACCTGGTCGACGGTGACCTGGCCCGGCGTCGGGGACTGGTGACCGACCTCGGCAAGCTCGCCGATCCGGTGGCGGACAAGGCACTGATCGGCACGACGCTGGTGGTGCTCTCGCTGCTCGGCTGGCTGCCGTGGTGGGTCACCGTGGTGATCGTCGCTCGCGAGGTCATGGTCACGCTGCTGCGGCTGTGGGTGGTGCACCGGGCGGTGATTGCGGCGTCTCGGGGCGGGAAGCTCAAGACCGCGTTGCAGACCGCGGCGGTCGCCGTGCTCATCCTCCCGCTGCCCGGGTGGTCCGGTCCGGTGCGGGCGGTGCTGGTCGGGGCCGCGCTGGCCGCCACGGTGCTCACCGGGGCGGAGTACACGCGGCAAGCCGTCCGGCTGCACCGGGTGCCGCCGAGCTCGACGCCGTCCGACCCGGTGACCGAGGTCAGCACCGGGGTCGAGGGTGTCGGGTGAGGGTCGGACTGGTCGCCGTGGGCGACGAGCTGCTGGATGGACGGGTGGCGGACACCTCGACCTCCTGGCTCGCGGGACGGCTGGTCGAGGCCGGACTGACGGTGGCGGGTGCCTGGCTGGTCGGCGACGACGTCGATCGGATCGCTGGCGCTCTGGCCGAGGCTGCGACGGTGGCCGATGTCGTCGTGGTGCTGGGTGGACTCGGACCGACCTCGGACGACGTGACGCGGGAAGGCATCGCCCGCTGGGCGCGCCTGCCGCTGACCGACCAGCCGGACCGACAGGCCGAGCAGCCGGCCGGTGGTCAGGTGGTGCCCAACCCGGTGGGTACGGCGCCGGGCATACGGCTGATCCATGAGGGGGTCGAGGTGGTCGCGTTGCCCGGGGTGCCCCGGGAGATGCGCGCCATGGGCGCGCTCCTGGTGGCCGAGCTGGGCGGTCGTTCCGGCATGCCGCGGCGAGCATCGGTCGACCTGCGCGTCGTGCTCGTCGCCGAGTCGGAGGTCGCTCGGGTGCTCGCGCCGGCCGAGGACCGCTGGCGTGCCTCCTGGCCGGCGGTCACCGTGTCCTACCTCGCCAGCCCCGGCGAGGTCGTGCTCCACGTGTCCGGGCCGCGGGGCTGGACCGGCGGCCCGGAGGTTGTCGACGACGTGCGCCACCGCCTCGGTGCCTCGGTGCTCGAGCCGGCCGGCTCCGCCCCCTCGCTGGCGGCGCACGTCCTGGCCCGGCTGCGCGAGGTCGGGGCCAGCCTGGCCACCGCCGAGTCCCTGACCGGTGGACTGGTCGGTGCCGAGCTGACCTCGGTCCCCGGCTCCTCGGACGTCTACCGGGGCGGTGTCGTGAGCTACGCGACCGAGCTGAAGGCGACGCTGCTGGACGTTCCTGAGGCGCTGCTTGCCGCCCACGGGCCGGTCCACCCCGACGTCGCGGTCGCGATGGCGTGCGGGGTCCGCCACCGCCTCGGTGCGACATACGGGTTGGCCACCACCGGTGTGGCCGGTCCCGCCGCTCAGGGGGGCCGGGCTCCCGGCACGGTGTACGCCGCGGTCGCCGGGCCTGGCCGCCGGCGGGTCGCATGGCTGGTGCACCCAGCCGACCGGGCCACGGTGCGCCGGTACGCCGTGGTGCTTGCCCTGGACACCCTGCGGCGCCTGGCGCAGGGTGAGCCTGCTGTTCCCG
>JAJYSQ010000088.1 GCA_021793495.1 Actinomycetes bacterium | reverse complement strand
CCTGCCGGGCCGCCTGGCGCGCCGACGCGATGACGGCCGGGATCCCCACCCCGTGGTAGGCCGCGCCGGCGACCGCCAGACCCGGCACAGCCGCCACCGCCTCGCAGGCCCGGCGGACCCGCTCGACATGGCCCACCTGGTACTGCGGCAGTGCCCCGCCCCACCGGGTGACCGACGTGTCCACCGGACGGTCCCGGACTCCCAGGGCGTGGGCCAGCTCGCCGAGGGCGAGCTCGGCCAGCTCCTCGTCGGGCCGCGCCAGCACCGCCTCGTCGCCGTACCGTCCGAGCGAGGCGCGAACCACGGCCAGCCCGGGGGCTGCGGCGGCCATCCAACCCCACTTGTTGCTCGAGAAGGTCGCCGCCTTGACGGCCCGGCCGTCGACCGCGGGAACCAGCAGCCCGGACCCGGACAACGACCCCGGCATCGACGCGAGGGCCAGGGCAAACGTGACCAGCACGGTGCTCGCGTACTCGATCCCGGCCAGCTCGGTGGCGGCGGTCGGAGCCACCGTGGCGAGCAGGCGTGCGGCATGGTGGGCGGGAGCGGCCACCACCACGGCGTCCGCCTCGAGCACCTCCGGGTGCCGGGTCGAGCCGGTCACGACGCGGAACCCCGTCGCGGTGCCGACCAGCTCGCGAACGGTCGTCCGGGTACGGATCTCCACGACGGGGGCCTGGTCACCCCTACCGGGAGCACTCAGGGCGGCCGCCAGCGCCACCGGCAGTCGGCCGACCCCGCCGGCGATGCCGGCAAAGACCGGGCCGGTGCTCGCCGCGGCCCGGGCGAGCACCTCCTGGGTCGCGGTGAGCAGAGAGCCGCCCCGGTGCGCCGCGGGTGCCAGCTGCGGCAGGGTCGCATCCAGGGAGAGCAGGTCCGCCCGTCCCGCGTACACCCCACCCAGCAGTGGGTCCACCAGCCGGTCCACCACGGCCCGACCGAGCCGGCGTGCCACGTACCCGCCGACCGAGACGTCACCGGCGTCACCGGGGGCAGGCAGCAACGGGTCCAGCCCGACCCGCAGCAGCTCGAACGGGGTCAGCAGCCCACTGGCCGCGAGCGCCCGGGGGTTGCCCGGCACGCCCATCACCTGCCCGGCGGGCAGGCTGACCATCCGGCCGCGGGACCACAGGGCTGCCCGGGTGGTCTCCGGAGCGACCAGGTCGTCGCCCAGCCCGACCGCACGAGCCAGCTCCACCGCCTCCGGGCGGCGGGCCAGGAGGGACTCCGCGCCCGTGTCGACGACCACCCCGGCCACCTCGCCGAGGGCCAGCTTGCCCCCGACCTGTGGTGCCTGCTCGAGGACCGTGATGCGGCCGATCGCGCCCGGTCCACCGCGAGGCACGTCCTGGGTCAGGAACCAGGCCGCGGCCAGCCCGGCCAGCCCGGCTCCGACCACCACGACATGCCGGCCTGCCCCCGGTCTCGTCGCCCAGGTCACCGACCTCGTCGCTGTCGTCACTGGACGGTCTCGCTGTGCACCAGGTCCACGATTCGCGCCAGGGCGTCCGGGTCGGTGTCGGGCAGCACGCCGTGACCGAGGTTGGCGATGTGCCCGCGCGCGGCCCGTCCAGCCCGGAGCATGGCACGCACCTCGGCGGCGACCACCGGCCAGGGGGCATCGACCAACGCAGGGTCGAGGTTGCCCTGCACGGAGTGGTCTGGTCCGAGTCGCCGCGCCGCTTCGTCCAGCGCCACCCGGAAGTCCACCCCGACCACCTCGGCCCCCGCCTGGCCCATCAGCCCGAGCAGCTCGCCGGTCCCGACCCCGAAGTGCATCCGGGGCACTCCCGTCTCGGCCAGCGCACCGAGGACGGCTCGTGAGTAGGGCAGCACCGACCGCTCGTAGGCAGCCGGCGGCAGCACTCCGGCCCAGGAGTCGAAAAGCTGGACCGCGCTGGCTCCGGCCACCACCTGGATGCGCAGGAACTCTCGGGCGATCCCGGCCAACCGGGTCATCAATGCATCCCACAACTCAGGGGCGCCGTACATCATCGCCTTGGTCCGCGCATGGTCCCGCGACGGCCCGCCCTCCACCAGGTAGCACGCCAAGGTGAACGGTGCACCGGCGAACCCGATCAGCGGAGTCGCGCCGAGCTCGCCGACCACCGAGGCGATCGCCTCGGTGACATAGGGGACGTCCTGCTCGGTCAGCTCGCGCAGCTGGTCGAGGTCGGCCAGCGAGCGGACCGGGTGGGCCAGCACCGGCCCCACCCCAGGAACGATGTCCAGGTCCACGCCGATCGCCTTGAGCGGCACCATGATGTCGCTGTAGAGGATCGCCGCATCCACTCCGTACCGTCGCACCGGCTGCAGGGTGATCTCGGTCACCACGTCCGGGCGCGTGCAGGAGTCCAGCATCGCCAGCCCCTCCCTCAGGGCGCGGTACTCCGGCAACGACCGGCCCGCCTGGCGCATGAACCACACCGGGGTCCACGCGACCGGCTCGCCCCTCGCGGCGGCGAGCAGCACCGACCGGCTGGGGTCCTGCGCGCCCGGGGGCAGGCCGCCTGGGTTCGCTGCGGAGGGGACCGGGGAGCTGGATGCCGGCGTCACCGGGGCATCGTCGCACGCCGGGCTGGCTGCTGACGGACCGGACCGCCCGGGGCAACGGTGACCGCGCCGACACGCCGCGCCGACAACCGGACGCAGTCGGCGCAGTGTCGGTGGCGGACCGTACCCTGCCCACATGGTCACGACGGGTCCGGTGGCAGCGGAGACTCCCCCCGCTGAGTTCCTCGCGGCTCTGGCCTCGCTGCGCTCCGCCCAGGTCCGCGAGGAAGCAGTCATCGAGGAGTCACCGGCCCCTCGTCGGGTGGCCCCCTACGCGGCGGCCTTCGAGGCCAGCGTCGCCATCGACGATCCTGGCTCCGCCACGCCGCCGCCGGTCAGTCGCCCGGCGGCGGCCTCCGGGCCCGGCACCCCCTCGTCAGAGGCTCTCGCGTCGGGGCGGTTTGTGCTGCTCTACGATCCGGACGGTCACCCGGCGTGGCAAGGTCGACTTCGGGTGGTCACCTTCGTCCGCGCAAACGTGGAACACGATCTTGCGACCGACCCGCTGCTGACCGAGGTCGCCTGGACCTGGCTGAGGGAGGCGCTCGTCGGGAGGCAGGCCCGGTTCCACGCACTGGGCGGAACGGTCACCCGGGCGGTGTCGGAGGGGTTCGGCGCGCTGACCGACCAGACCACCCAGTCCGACGTGGAGATCCGGGCCTCCTGGACGGTCCCGGCCGACCCGGACGGCGTCGGACCCGACCTGTCCGGCCACCTCGGCGCCTGGGTGGATCTGCTCTGCCAGGCCGGAGGTCTCCCCCCGAGCCCATCTGGTGTGCGCACCCTGGCGGTCACCCCCGTCGCCGCCGAGCATGCCAAGCCCGTGCAGGACCCGCCCCGCAGTGACCGACCCGCCCCGCAGTGACCGACCCGCCCCGCAGTGACCGACCCGCCCCGGTGCCTTCAGCCCGGCGGCGGTTCGGCCGAAGAAGCATGGGGCGAGCGACCGGCTCTCCCCGGTGGCCCGGCGCCCGAGATGCCCCGGGAAGTTTCCTGGAGGAGGGTCGGTGGCGATCCTGGTCGAACGTGGCGTGCTTGCGGCCCTCGGGCCTCGCCCGCGCCGCTTCTCCTGCCTCGTCGTGGTGGCTGACGGCCCCTTGCGGATGGACCTGGTCGCCCGCCTCCGCCGGGTCGGCTCGGAGGACGTCCTGGAGTCGGCGAGCGTCGCCGAGACCAGGATCCGTACCCGAGGCCGACTGCCCCGAGACCTGTACGTCGTCAGCATGGCGCTGCCCGACGGTTCGGGTATCGGGCTGGTCGCCGAGCTGCACCAAGCCGGCTGGACCCACGGGTTGCTGCTGTGCCCCGACGACGACCCCTACGCGGTCCGCGCGGCTCTCGGCATGGGCGTGCGCGCCTACCTCGTCATCCCCCGGGAGCCCGGCAGCCTGGGCGGGGGCCAGCCCGGCAGCCTGGGCGGGGGCCAGCCCGGCAGCCTGGGCGGGGCCGATCCCGGGCGCGCACCCCGCGCCCGGGGCAGCCTGGCCGCAGGCCCCGCGGGGCTGTCGGCCCGTGAGGTCGAGGTCCTCGAGCGGGTGGCCGAAGGCGCCTCCAACAAGCAGATCGGGCAGGCCCTCGGCCTGTCCGCGCTGACCGTGAAGAGCCATCTGGCTCGGATCGGGCGCAAGCTGGGCACCGGAGACCGGGCGGAGATGGTCGCTCTGGCGATGCGGGCCGGGCTCGTCGCCTGAGCCCTACCCGCACGCGCCGGGGCGTACGGTGGCGAGCGTGGACGAGGTGGCGACCAGGCTGGGACCTCCCGCCAGCGCCACCGAGGCACTGGCGCTGACCGAGCCCTGCGACGGGGTCCCGGAGGTGGTGGCGGATCCCGCCGCACTGGGCGAGGCGGCGCGCCGGCTGGCTGCGGGGTCGGGGCCGGTAGCAGTCGATGCCGAGCGAGCCTCCGGCCACCGGTACGGCCAACGGGCCTACCTCGTCCAGCTGCGCCGAGCAGGCGCCGGGACAGTCCTGGTCGACCCGGTGGCGTTGCCAGACCTGACGGCGCTGCGAGACGCGCTGCGCGGTATCACCTGGGTCGTGCACGCAGCCAACCAGGACCTCGCGTGCCTGGCGGAGGTCGGCCTGGTCCCCGACCGCCTGTTCGACACCGAGCTGGCCGGCCGGCTGCTGGGGCTCCCGCGCGTCGGACTGGCCACCATGGTCGGGACCCTCCTCGGTCGCTCGCTGGCCAAGGAGCACTCGGCCGTGGACTGGTCGGTGCGACCGCTGCCGGAGCCGTGGCTGCGGTATGCGGCGCTGGACGTGGAGCTGCTCGTCGAGCTGCGGGACGTGGTGGACCTCGCGCTGGCCCGGACCGGCAAGCAGGTGTGGGCCCAGGAGGAGTTCGCCTGGGTGCTGGCCAGCACCCCCGGGATGCCCGGCGTGCCACGGACCCTGCGACCCGACCCATGGCGACGGACCGGTGGGCTGCACCGGGTCCGCGACCGACGCGGGCTGGCGGTGGTACGCGAGCTGTGGACCACCCGAGACCGCACCGCAGCCGCTCTGGACGTGGCCCCCGGCCGGCTGCTCCCGGATGCCGCGATCGTCGAGGCGGCCCTGGCCCGCCCGTCGTCCGTTGCGGAGCTGGGGCTGCTGGCGAAGTTCCGCGGCCCCGGGCAGCGCCGTCGCGGAGCAACCTGGTTCGCCGCCATCGAACGGGCCACCGCACTGGACCCAGCCGACCTGCCCGGACTGTCCCTACCGCTGTCCGGACCTCCGCCCGTCCGGTCGTGGCCCGAGCGCGATCCGGTCGCCGCGGCCCGGCTCGCGGCGATCCGGGCCGCCGTGCGCGTGCTCGGCGTGCAGGTGGGTGTACCCGCGGAGAACGTGCTCGCCCCGGAGCTGCTCCGCCGGCTGGCCTGGGAGCCTCCCACCGACACGTCGGAGCGGACCGTGGCCGCCGCGCTGCGCGCCCTCGGGGCTCGTCCCTGGCAGGTCGGGCTCACGGCGGCGCGGCTCGCCGAGCAGCTCACCGCCACGGCAGCCGACGCCCCTGCCGCGACCAACGTGTCCCAACCCTGACCAAGCCTTGACGAACCCCTGATGGATAGGTAAGCCTTACCTCGATAACCGACGATCGGTCGCTCGGGCCTGACCGAGATGGCCTGGCCGACCTCGCAGGCAAGGACACCATGCTCACCAACTACCTGATCGGGCTGCGGGAAGGCCTGGAGGCAACGCTGATCGTCAGCATCCTGCTGGCCTACCTGCACAAGCTGGGCCGCGGCGACCGGTCCCGTGCCGTCTGGCTCGGTACGGGCGGCGCGGTCGCCGCCAGCCTGGCCGTCGGAGGCGTGCTCGCCTTCACGTCGGCCCGGCTGTCCGAGGCCGCGCGGGAGGGGTTCGCCGGGGTGCTCTCACTGGTCGCGGTCGTCTTGGTCACGACGATGGTGTTCTGGATGCGACGCACGGCGCGCGGACTGAGCGCCACGTTGCACGCACGGGTGGACTCCGCCCTGGCTCTGGGGACCGGTGCCCTGGTCGCCACCGCGTTCGTCGCCGTGGCGCGCGAAGGGGTGGAGACCGCGGTCTTCCTCTGGACCGCGGTAGCCAGCTCGGGGCGTACCGCCGTCCCCCTGGTCGGCGCGGCGGCGGGGCTGGCCACGGCGGTCGGACTCGGCTGGGCGCTGTACCGACGGATCCTGTCCATCGACCTCGGCCGCTTCTTCACCTGGACCGGCGTGGGGCTGGTGGTCGTCGCCGCTGGGGTGCTCTCCTACGGGTTGGGCGACCTGCGAGCCTCCGGCCTGCTCGGCTGGTCCGGCGGCCAGGCCTACGACATCAGCACCCACGTTGCCTCCGACGGCGTGCTCGCCACGTTGGTCGGCGGCACCCTGCACCTCGGCACTCAGGCCTCCTGGCTGCAGGTCGGGTCCTGGGTGACGTACCTGGGGGTGGTGCTCGCCTGGTACCTGCGTCCGTTCAACGCACGCCCGCCCCGTCAGGGCCTGGCCGCCCGCTCAGACCCTGCGGGCTCCTCTGGGAGCGGAACCCTGCGGAACATCGCGTAGAGGACCAGGTCGTACCCGCTCTTGAGGATGCCGGCCACCAGGAAGGGGGCGACCAGCCCCACCTGAGCGACCAGCAGCCCCGCACCCAGCGGCCCGACCGGGCGGGTGACGTACCGGGCCGTGTTGGTGTAGGCAGCAGCGGCGGTCCGCTCCGACGGGGTGACCATCGAGACGACGTAGGCCTGCCGGGCCGGCACGTCCATCTGTGACAGGGCCGAGCGGGCCAGCAGCAGGACCACGGCTCCCGGCAGGCTGCCGGCGAACGGGA
>JAJYSQ010000087.1 GCA_021793495.1 Actinomycetes bacterium | reverse complement strand
CTCGGGGTCCGGTCCATGCGGCTGCTGACCAACAACCCGGACAAGCGGGCCGGGCTGGAAGGCTACGGCCTACGGATCACCGGTCGGGTCGGGCTTCCCGTACAACCCACCGCGGAGAACCTGCGGTACCTGCGCACGAAACGGGACCGGATGGGTCACGACCTCCCGGGCCTGGACGACGACCCGGTCACCCGGCAGGGCTGAACCTCCGGTACCCAGTGCGGCCCCGACGCGGTCGAGGTCTGGGCCCCCCGGCCCGGCGGGGACCGCGGGCCGCCGGGGGCTGCGGATCGTCTCCCACGCGGCGGCGACCAGGCAGGCGATCCCGGCGGCGACCTCCAGCCAGAACGGGATGAGCAGCCGCGGCATCTGACTGACCAAGGGGTGGACCAGCACGAGAACCACCCCGGTGGCCGCGACCCCCGCCCAGGTCAGCCAGGTCCAGGCCAGGGGCAGGCCGGCCCGTCGGCTTGCCCACACCAGGCCGACCAGCCCGGCGGCCGCGACCACCACCGGCATCGGGGAGTGGATCAGGGCCACCGCCTGGACCTGCACGAACCCGGGCAGCCGGTCGAGCAGCGCCACCCGGTAGGGGTCGGGCACCGAGGGGTGGGTGAAGTGCTGGGTGAGCAGGTCCTCCAGGGTGGTGCGCAGACCCGGGAGCCCGGCGACCTTGGCGACGACGAACCAGCCGACGACCCCGGCCGTCCCGGTGCCCACGAGCACCACCCCGGCCCGTCGGCGGGCACGCCACCGGGGCCAGGCAAGCACCGCGGCCAGGGCGAGCGCCGCGGCGGTCGTCGGCGCGTACGCCGGGTCGTCGGCCCCCAGCCAGGCCAGTGCGGCGACGATGACCCCGACGCCCGGCCAGGTGCGCCCGCGGACCACCAGGACCGACCCGATCAGGGTCAGCGAGGTGCCCAGGAGCATCCCGCCAGCCGGTCCGTACCAGGCCGTCCAGGCCCCCGACGGCAGGGCATAGGCGAGCACCGCGGCCGACCATGCCGCCGGCCAGGGCGCGCCGAACAGGCGGACCGCGATGGTGAACGCGACGCCGAACCCGACCCCCAGCACCAGGGTGGCGAGGAAGATCGCGTGGTGGCCCACCAGCGGCACGAACGGGGCGATCACCGACGGGAAGCCGATGCGGGTGAAGAAGATGTGCCGGTAGCGCGGACTGATCCGCAACCACATGGGAGCGCACGTGGTCGGGTCCAGGCGGGGGTCGAACAACCGGCACCACCACCCGCCGGCGCGCAGCATGGCCGCGTGGCGGGACATCCCGGTCAGCCGCAACGCCTGCGCGTAGTACCAGTAGGTGTCCGAGGATGCGTGCAGCGGGCTGGTCCGCCACCGTGCCAGCCACACCAGGGCCAGGCCCACGACGCCGCCCGCGGCGATCCCGGCCCGCCCGGTGCGGGTGGTCGACCACGCCTGGACCCGTTGCCGCATCGGGAGTCCCCGTTCCTCGTCGGTGTGCCTCCGGCTTCGTGCGCCGTCGGGTCGCCGGTGGCTCCGGCAGGTCGTCGGTGGCTCCCGGTGGCTCCCGGTGGCTCCCGGTGGCTCCCGGTGGGTCAACGGCCCGGGGCGGACAACCGTCCCCCGACTGCCCCGGTCCGCTAGCCTGACCCCGCGATCGACCAGGGCCAGACGAAGGCCAGACCTCGAGCCGGAAGGCGGGTGCGGTGAGCGGGAGCGGAGCCCCCACGTGGCAGGTGTCGAACGCTCGCGACCTGCGGGTCGGTGTGGTCGCTGCCCGTTGGCACGCCACGGTGCTCGCCGGGCTGCTCGCCGGGGCTCGCCGGGCCCTCGACGAGGTCGGTGTCGTCGAGCCGTGCGTGGTGCGGGTTCCCGGCGCCTTCGAGCTCGCTGTGGTCGCCCGGACCCTGGCCGGGCAGCGGTACGACGCGGTGGTGGCCCTGGCGGCCGTGGTGCGCGGTGGCACCCCGCACTTCGAGTACGTCTGCCAGTCGGTGACCGCGGGGTTGACCACGGTGTCGGTGGAGACCGGGGTGCCGGTGGGCTTCGGGGTGCTCACGGTCGACGACGAGGCTCAAGCGCTGGACCGCGCCGGCCTGCCCGGCTCGACGGAGGACAAGGGGTACGAGGCGGCGATGGCGGCGGTGGCCACGGCGCTGGCCCTGCGGGACCTGCGCCGTGGCGAGCAGAGCCCCGGAGGGCAGTGAGCTGACCTCGTTCGACGGGCTGTACGCCGAGCTGACCGCGAAGGCGGCCGCGCACGCGCCGGGATCTCGTACCGTCGCCGAGCTGGACGCCGGGGTGCACGCGATCGGCAAGAAGCTGGTGGAGGAGGCTGCCGAGTCCTGGATGGCCGCCGAGCATGAGGGGCCACAGCGGGCTGCGGAGGAGATCTCCCAGCTGCTCTACCATGCCCAGGTCTTGATGCTGGCTCTCGGCCTGACCCTCGAGGACGTCTACGCCCACCTGTGAGAGGACCCGGATGCTGCGCGTCGCCGTGCCGAACAAGGGGTCGTTGTCGACCCCGGCGTTGAGCATGCTTGCCGAGGCCGGGTACGGCCAGCCCGGAAACGACCGGGAGCTGTCCTACGTCGACCCCGAGAACCAGACGGAGTTCTTCCTGCTGCGTCCCCGGGACATCGCGGTGTACGTCGGGTCCGGCCAGCTGGACCTGGGGATCACCGGTCGGGACCTGTTGCTGGACTCCGGGGCCGCGGCCGAGGAGCTGCTCCCGCTGGGCTTCGGCGCCTCGACGTTCCGCTACGCCGCGCCACCGGGGGTGGCCGGCTCGGTGACGGGGCTCGCCGGCCTGCGGGTGGCGACCGCCTACCCGGGGCTGGTCGCCGCCGATCTGGCGCGACGCGAGGTCGACGCCCGGGTGATCCGGTTGGACGGTGCGGTGGAGAACGCCGTCCGCCTCGGTGTCGCCGACGCCGTCGCCGACGTGGTGTCCACCGGTACGACCCTGCGAGGCGCGGGGCTGGAGGTGCTCGACGAGCCGCTGCTGGTCTCCGAGGCCGTGCTGGTCCGCCGCGTCGATGCGCCCGTCGACACGGCCGTCGACCAGCTGGTGCGACGCATCCAGGGCGTCCTGGTCGCCCGGTCCTACGTGCTGATGGACTACGACATCCGGGTCGAGCTGGTCGACGCTGCGTGCGGCTTGACCCCGGGGATCGAGTCTCCGACGGTGTCGCCGCTGCACCACGAGGGGTGGGTGGCGGTACGTGCCATGGTGCCGCGGGGCGAGACCAACCGGGTGATGGACGAGCTGTGGGAGCTCGGGGCCCGGGGCATCCTGGTCACCGGTATCCACGCCTGCCGGTTGTAGCAGACGATGCGCGCGGCCGCCCGAGAGGTGCTCCGGCCGCGACGCACCCGCTGGGTGGCATACGTGGCGGCCGGGGTGATGGGCGGCGCCCTGGTGGGTGTGGGAGCCACTCTGCCGTCCTCCGGCGGCCGGGGCACCGATGTCCTGGACCGTGGCCTGCCCATCACGCTGGGAGTCCTGGTGGTCCTGGGACTGCACCGGGTGGCTCGGGCCCGGGTCGAGGTCGACGAGCAGGGGCTGACCGTGGTCAACCCGTTGCACCGACGACGACTGGCGTGGCCGCAGGTGGTGTCGGTCTGGTACGGCACCACCACGACGTGGCTGCAGCTGGACCTGGACGACGGGACCACCCTGGCGGTGATGGGTATCCAGACCACCGAGGGCAGGCGGGGCCGCATCCAGGCCGAACGGCTGGCAGCGTTGGTCGACGCCCATCACCGCCCACCCGGCGGTACCGTGGACGGGTGAGTGTGCCCAGAGCCGTGGCGCCCGACCCGACCGACCCGGTGCACGCCGGCCGGTCTGCCGACACGGTGGACGGCGGTGCCTGGTCGTCTCCGGGGCAGCTGCGCGAGGCGTTGGACCGGGTCGGCTACCTCGCCGGTCCCGGCCTGGCCACCGTGGCGTTCCTGGCCGAGCGGATGGGCCGGCCGTTGTTCCTCGAGGGCGATGCGGGGGTGGGCAAGACGTCGTTGGCCACGGCCCTGGCCCAGGTGCGTGACGCTCGGCTGATCCGGTTGCAGTGCTACGAGGGGATCGAGGCCAGCCAGGCCCTGTACGACTGGGACTTCCCCCGCCAGCTGCTGCACCTGCGGGCTGCCGAGGCGGCCGGGGTGCGCGAGGCCGAGCAGCTGGAGTCCGAGCTGTACGACCGCCGGTTCCTGCTCGCCCGCCCGCTGCTGGCTGCCCTGGAGACTCCGGGCGCGGTGCTGCTGATCGACGAGGTGGACCGGGCCGACGACGAGTTCGAGGCGTTCCTGCTCGAGGTGCTCAGCGAGTGGTCGATCACGGTTCCGGAGCTCGGTACGGTCCGGGCGGAGCACCCGCCGCTGGTCGTGCTCACCTCCAACCGTACCCGGGAGGTCCATGACGCGCTCAAGCGCCGCTGCCTCTACCACTGGGTGGCCCACCCGAGCTTCGAGCGCGAGGTGGCGATCATCCGCCGCCGGCTGCCCGAGGCCGCCGCGCAGCTGGCCGAGGATGTCGCTCGGGTGGCGCAGGGGCTGCGCGGGGAGGGTCTGCTCAAGCCTCCGGGGGTGGCCGAGTCGCTAGACTGGACCGAGGCACTGGTCGCCCTGGGCGCGCGCGAGCTGGATCCCGAGCGAGCAGCGGCGAGCCTCGGAGCGTTCCTGAAGTACCGCGAGGACACCGAGCGGGTCCTGGCCACGGGGTTCACCTCGTTGCTGGACCGGTCACCCGCTGGGTCCGGCGGGTGATCGATGAGCGTTCTGGCACTGTCGTCCCACGATGAGCGGCGGGTCGAGGTCACCAGGCTGCTGGTCGGTTTCGCCCGGACGCTGCGCGGGTGCGGGGTGCCCGCCGGACCCGACCGGGTGCAGACCTTCGTCCGCGCCGCGGTCGAGCTGGACGTGACCTGCCGGGATGACGTCTACTGGGCCGGGCGGGCCACGCTGTGCTCCTGCCCGGAGGACCTGGTGCGGTACGACCGGGCTTTTGCGGCGTACTTCGCCGGTGAGCTGGCCCCGCCCGTGCGCTCCGTCCGCCCGGTCGTGCGTACCCGGGCGGTCACCGTGCCGTGCGACCCCGACGAGGATGAGGCTCACGACGGCGAGCAGGAGCGGCTGCGTGCGGCGACCGCGAGCCGGGCCGAGGTGCTGTGCCACCGCGACCTCGCCCGGCTCACCACGGCCGAGCGGGCCGAGGTGGCGAGGCTGATCTCGGCTCTGGGCCCGACGGGTCCGGTGCGGGCGTCCCGCCGGTGGGCACCGGCGTCGACCGGCACGCTGGACCCGGGACGCACGGTTCGGGCCATGCTGCGTCGTGGTGGGGAGCCCGCCCGACTGGCCCGGCGCCGCCGGGTGGACAAGCCGCGTCGGCTGGTGCTGATCGTGGACGTCAGCGGGTCGATGGCCGCCTATGCCGACCCGATGCTGCGCTTCGCCCACGCCACGGCGCGATGTCGCCCGGGCACCGAGGTGTTCACCGTGGGTACCCGGTTGACCCGGGTCTCCCGCGAGATCGCGGCGCGCGAACCCGACGCTGCCCTGGCCGCGGTGGCCGACGCGGTGCCTGACTTCAGCGGCGGGACCCGCCTGGGCGACCTGCTCCAGGCATTCCTGGACCGTTGGGGTCAGCGGGGCATGGCGCGAGGTGCCGTGGTCGTCGTGGTCTCCGACGGCTGGGAGCGCGGGGACGCCACGCTGCTGGGCACGCAGGCCGCGCGGCTGCACCGGTTGGCCCACGCGGTCGTCTGGGTCAACCCCCACAAGGCACAGCCGGGGTTCGCCCCGCTGACCGCCGGGATGGCCGCGGTGCTTCCACACGTCGACCGGTTCGTCGCCGGCCACAGCCTCGGGGCGCTGGAAGGGCTGGCCGCGTTGCTCGGCGAGGCGGACCTGCACCGGTGCCAGCCCAGCCCGGCAGCCCAGCCCAGCCCGGCAGTCCAGCCCAGCTCCGGCTACGGAGCCGTCGATGCGTGACGTCCTGGACCAGCTCCTTCCCTGGGTACGCGCCGGGCAGCGCTTCGCCCTGGCCACGGTGGTGGGTACCTGGAGCAGCGCTCCTCGTCAGCCCGGGGCGGCGATGGCCGTGTCGGCCGATGGGCAGGCGGTCGGCAGCGTGTCCGGAGGGTGCGTCGAGGGTGCGGTGTACGAGCTGGCCGAGCAGGTGCTGGCGACCGGGACGCCGGTGCTGGCGCGGTACGGGGTCAGCGACGACGACGCGTACGCGGTGGGGCTGACCTGCGGGGGGATCATCGACGTGTTCGTCGAGCCGGTCGTGCCGCCGGATCACGGAGAGCTGGCGGTGATCGCCCGGGACGTCGCCGCGCACCGCCCGGTCGCCCTGGCTACCGTGGTCGCCGGCCCCGGGCCGGTCGGTGCTCGGATGCTGGTCTGGCCGGAAGAGGTCTCCGGCAGCCTCGGCAACCCGCGGCTGGACGCGGCCGTGGTCGATGACGCGCGCGGCATGCTCCAGGCCGGCGCGACCGGCCTGCTGCACCTGGGGCCGGACGGTCAGCGGCGGCTGGACGAGCTGACGGTGTTCGTCGAGTCGTTCGCTCCACCGGCGCAGATGTACGTGTTCGGGGCGATCGACTTCGCGGCGGCGGTGGCCCGGATCGGGAAGTTCCTCGGCTACCGGGTCACGGTCTGCGACGCCCGCGGGATCTTCGCCACCCGGTCGCGGTTCCCCGACGCCGACGAGGTCGTGGTGGCCTGGCCCCACCGGTTCCTGGCGGGCGCCCCGGTGGATGCCCGGAGCGTGATGTGCGTGCTGACCCACGACCCGAAGTTCGACGTGCCGCTGCTGGAGACCTCTTCCGGCCAGACCAGCATCCGAGCACCGACCGGCCCGGGGCCGGCGACCA
>JAJYSQ010000086.1 GCA_021793495.1 Actinomycetes bacterium | reverse complement strand
GGCCCGGAGCTCGCCGTCATCGGCTCCGTCGCTCCCGGTACCTACCAGCACGGCCGCCGGGGTGCCGAGGCGGCGGGCCACGGTGAGCAGCTCGAGGGTGACCTTCTTGACGACCCCGTCGACGCGGTCGACCAGGACGAGGATCTCACTCATGGGGTGCGGCTCCCTGACGGTGCGGGTGGACGGGGACGGGTGATCGAGGACGACGGGTCGGGCGACGGGCGGGCATGGCTAGAGCAGCTTCTCCGCGGCCAGGAAGTCGGCGAGCTGGTGGGCGGCCTGGCCGTCGTCGGAGACGACCACCCCGGCGCCGCGCGGCGGGCGCTGGGCGAAGTCCACCACCGCGCTCCATGCGTGGTCACCGCCGACCTGCTCGGGGTCGATCCCGGCGTCGGCCAGGCTCACCGTCTCCAGCGGCTTCTTCTTGGCGGCCATGATGCCCTTGAAGGACGGGTACCTCGGCTCGTTGATCTTCTCGACCACGCTGACCACCGCCGGCATCGACCCTTCGACCACGTCGTACCCGGCCTCGGTCTGCCGGTGGATCCGTACCGTCCGAGCCACGGGATCCACCTCCACCTGGGCGGCGAAGGTCATCTGGGGCAGGCCGAGACGTTCGGCGAGCATCGCCGGCAACAGCGAGGTACGGGCGTCGGTGGACTCCGACCCCAGCAGGACCAGGTCGAACTCACGGGCGGCCAGAAGCGTGGCCAGGGCGTACGACGTGCCCACCGCGTCCGACCCGGCGAGCCTCTCGTCCAGGAGGTGGACCGCGGCGTCCGCGCCCATCTGCAGCGTCTTGCGCAGCGCCTCGGCCGCGCGCTCCGGACCCATGGTGACCACGGTGACGCTGCCCGCGGTGGCCTCGGCGATCCGCAACGCCTCCTCGACGGCGTACTCGTCCAGCTCGTTGAGCACCGCGTCCCCCGAGGCGCGGTCCAGCCGCGAGGTCGCGGGGTCCAGCCGCTTCTCCGCCCAGGTGTCGGGCACCTGCTTGACACAGACGATGATCTTCATGGGCGTCCGTCCACCTTCTCTGGTGCTTCGCTGGCCTTCACGGCTCTAGCCTGCCAGGCCGCCGTCACTGCGAGCCACCCGGAGGCTCCGGAACCGGGATCACTGCCACGATGCGTCGGTCACTGCCGTGGTTACCGACGGATTCCCAGCAAGGATCTCCCCAGGAGACGAGATCCGTCGTTCGCTGACCGTACCCATGGCCGTACGCCGCCCCGCACCTGACCCCAGCCCGTCCACCCAGGAGCGCCCCATGGAGCCTCACGGTCTGCGCACGGCACGCTCAACAGCCCCGAGTCGGTGGTGATCGAGGCTGGTCTTGGTGGTCTTTCGCGCTGCTGCTCACACTGAACGAGGAGACCAAGAACGCGCGGACCACGCCCGGGTTCGGTGCGGTGCTCGGCGACGCCATCAGCGCGATCGGGCTGGGAGCGATCGCGCCGGGCCTGATCCCGCCGGGCCTGATCCCGCTGGGCCTGGTCCCGATGGGCATCTACGGGGCGAAGGGCGACCCGTACTTCCGCCGCCCCGCGGCAGCCGAGCGCGTGGTTCACGACCTCGACGGTGAGGCCTACGGGGAGCGGCCGGAGCCCGTGGCCGCCGAGGTGGCCTGACCCGGCGGCGTGCGGGTCGGCTGGCCACGCCACCGGACCACCCGGGCCGGAACCCCGACCACCACCGCGTAGGCGGGAACGTCACGGCTGACCACCGCGTGGGCCCCGACGACCGCACCCTGGCCGATCATCACCCCGCGCAGCACCGTGGCCCGGGTGCCCAGCCACACGTCCGCCCCGATCCGTACCGGGGTCTTCACGATCCCCTGGTCCTTGATCCGCCGCGACCGGTCGGTGGTCACGTGGTCGAAGTCCCCGATGTACACCCCGTCGGCTACCAGGCAGGCGGCGCCGATCTCCACATCGAGATGGCAGTTGACCGTCACCTCGGCACCCAGCACCGACCTCTCCCCGATGCGCAACGTCCCCTCGTTGGCCCGCAACCGGGTGCGGTCCCCCAGGTGCACCCAGGCACCGAGCACCAGCCGACCGTACCCGGGTCGCACGGTGAGCTCGACCCCGCGGCCCAGGAAGACGAACCCCTCGGTCACCACCTCCGGGTGCCGGGCCCGCATGAGGGCGAACCTCAGGTAGGCGCGCAGGTGGTACCGGGTCCAGGCTCGGTGCACCAGCACCCAGCGCAGGCTGGCCACCGTCAGCAATCGTGCCTGACGTCGGTCCCGGGAACGGTGCGGCATGCCACGACTCCTACTCGGGGCGCAGCCCGGTCAGCGCCACGTTGTAGTACCAGGCCGCCGGCACGACCCGGGCCAGGGCCGCGTCGAGCACCATCAACCGCTGCCAGGTCCGGTAGGCGGCGGTGGCCCACCCCCATCCCAGCCGTTCGGGGTTGACCGCCGCCTCGAACGTCCGGACCGGCCACCCGACCAGCGCCGCGGTCAGCTCCTCGGTGCTCGCCCGCACGTCGACCGCGCCGGCTCGTAGGGCAGCGCGGGCCAGCCGGTCGGGATCGAAGGTGTGCACGTCGACGACGGCCTCCAGGGCGGCGGCCCGGGAGGACGCGTCCAGCTCCTCGAGCGGTCGGGCCCACCGGGGAGCCAGCGCCGGCCACCGGGTCACCCGGGTGGTCACCGCCCAGGTGATCCGGCCCAGCCGCCGGGCGTACCGGTCCCCGATCCGGCTGGGCTCCCCGGCGAAGACGAACCGGCCGCCGGGGCGCAGCACCCGCAGCACCTCGCGCAGCCCGGTCTCGACATCCGGCAGGTGGTGCAGCACCGCGTGCCCGACAACCAGGTCAGCACTGGCGTCAGCCAACGGGATCGCCTCGGCGTCGCCCACGAGCCCGGTGACCGCCAGCCCCAGCTCGGTGGCGTGGTGCAGGGCCTGGGCGACCATGCCGGGACTGATGTCGGTCAGCACGCCACGCTCGACGATCCCGGCCCGGGCCAGGTTCAGCAGGAAGAACCCGGTGCCCGCGCCCACCTCCACCGCCCGCGGGTACGCAGCCACCCTCTCACCGGCCGCGGCGATGAACCGGTCCCGGGCGTACCGGGTGCACCGGTCGTCGAAGGAGATCGACCACTTCGCGTCGTACGTCGATGCCTCGTAGTCGTGGTACAGGATGTTTGCCCGCTTCGGGTCGTGGAAGGCGGCGGCCACGTCCACGGCATCGACCCGGGCGGGCATGCGGCCACCGTCGCCAGCAGGCCACAGCGGCGTGCTCACGGGAGATCCCTCATCGCCCGACGAACACGGCCTTGCCTGGTCCCTCGGCGACGAACGACTCCATCCCGATCGAACGGTCCTCGGTAGCGAACAGCCCGGTGAACGCCATCCGCTCGATCTCCAGACCAGTGGCCAGATCCACCTCCAGCCCCCGGTCGATCGCCTCCTTGGCGGCGCGCAACGCGTACGCCGGGCCACCGACGAACCGGGCAGCCAGCTCCCGTGCCCGCGGGTACACCTCCTCGGCCGGCACCACCAGGTCGACCAAGCCGATCCGCAACGCCTCCTCCGCACCGACCATCCGGCCGGTGAAGATGATCTCCTTGGCCTTCGCCGGGCCCACCAGGCGGGGCAGCCGTTGCGTCCCGCCCGCCCCCGGGATGATGCCCAGAGCGATCTCCGGCTGACCGAACCGGGCATCGGTTGCGGCCACCCGCAGGTCCGCGCACAGCGCCAGCTCGCACCCGCCGCCCAGCGCGTACCCGGTGACCGCGGCCACCACCGGTTTCGGGATGCGGGCGATCTCGGTGAACGACGCCTGCAGCCGCCCGGAGCGGTCGACGATGTCGGTGTAGGCCATGGTCGCCATCTCCTTCACGTCGGCGCCGGCGGCGAACACCCGCGGCCCGCCGTAGACGACCACCGCGGCCACGTCGCGTCGCTGGGCCGCCTCGCGCGCAGCGGCAGCGAGCTGGTCCTGCACGTCAGTGCTCAGCGCGTTGACCGGAGGACGGTCCATCCGGATCGTGCCGACTCCGTCCGCGACCTCCAACCGTACGAGCTCGGCCATGTGTCCTCCTTGCCCCGCGCGGGCCACGGGGACCCGACCCGATGAGACCCGACCTGATGAGACTAGTGCGCCGCCCGCCGGCCAGAATCACCCTCGTGGATCATCCGCTCGCGACCCGCCCTGGCCTGCGCCTCGACACCGACGGCCAGGCGGACTTCTCGATCTGGGCCGACGGCGCCGAGGAGGCGTGGCTGGCACTGTTCGACGACCAGGGTCTCGAGACCCGTCACCGGCTCGACGAGGTCTCCCCCGGGGTGTTCGCCACCCGGGTGGCCGGGGTCCGCGCTGGGCAGCGGTACGGCGTGCGCACGGCCGGTGCGTGGGACCCTCGAGACGGGCGCCGGAACAACCCAGCCAAGCTGCTGCTGGACCCGTACGCCCTCGCGGTCGACGGGCCGCTCGTGCCGCACCCGAGCGTCGTCGGGACCGGCCGCGCCCGCCATCCCGACCCGGTGGACTCCGCGCCGTACGTGCCGCGTTCGGTGGTGGTCGCCGGCACGCACCTGGAGCAGTTCGACTGGTCGGGCGACCGGCCGCCACGTACCCCGTGGGAGCGCACGGTGGTGTACGAGGCGCACGTGAAAGGGCTCACCCGCCAGCACCCCAGGGTCCCGGAGCCACTGCGCGGGACGTACGCGGGAGCGGCCCACCCCGCAGTGCTCGAGTACCTGGTCGACCTCGGGGTGACCGCGCTCGAGCTGCTGCCGGTGGCCCACTTCGTGTCCGAGCCGGGGCTGGTCCGCCGCGGGCTGGTCAACTACTGGGGGTACAACCCGGTCGCGTTCTTCGCCCCGCACGCCGGTTACGCCGTCCCGGCACCTCCCGGTGGTCAGGTCGCGCAGTTCAAGGCGATGGTCGCCGCGATGCACGCCGCCGGCCTGGAGGTGATCCTCGACGTGGTGGTCAACCACACCGCGGAGCAGGACGGCTCCGGCCCCCTGCTCTCGTGGCGCGGGCTGGACGACCTCGGGTACTACCGGCACCTGGACGACGGCCGGTACGACAACCCGACCGGGTGCGGCAACGCCCTGGACCTGCGCCAGGCCCACGTGGTCCGGCTGGTCACCGACGCATTGCGGTACTGGGTCACCCAGATGCACGTCGACGGCTTCCGGTTCGACCTGGCGACCACCCTGGCCCGCGCCGGCCACGGGTTCGACCCGCGCCACCCCTTCCTGGTGACGCTCGCCCAGGACCCGGTGCTCTCGGCGGTGAAGCTGATCGCCGAGCCCTGGGACCTCGGCCCGGGCGGGTACCAGCTCGGCGGGTTCCCCCGCGGGTGGTCGGAGTGGAACGACCGGTACCGCGACGCGGTCCGCACCTTCTGGCTGGCCGCCCCCGGACGGGTCCGCGAGCTGGCCACCCGGATCGCCGGCTCCTCGGACATCTTCGGGCCCACCCGGCGCACCCCGACGGCGTCGGTCAACTTCGTGACCGCACACGACGGGTTCACCCTGGCGGACCTGGTGACCTACGCCCGCAAGCGGAACGAGGCGAACGGCGAGTCCAACCTCGACGGCACGGACACGAACCTCGGCTGGGACGCCGGCGTCGACGGTCCGAGCACCGAGCCCCAGGTCGTCGAGGTGCGCCAGCGTCTGCAACGCGACCTGCTGGCCACGCTGGCCCTGTCCACCGGGGTCCCCATGCTGCGCGGCGGCGACGAGTTCGCCACCACCGCGCTCGGCAACAACAACGCCTACTGCCAGGACAACGCGGTCTCGTGGCTGGACTGGTCCTGGCTGGACACCGCAGGACCTCGGCACGACCTCCACGCGTGGGTGCGCCGGCTGTTCGAGCTGCGAGCCCACCACCCGGTGCTGCGCCGTGGACGGTTCTTCGACGGCCTCGCCGACGACCAGGGCCGGGGCGACATCGCCTGGTTCACCGCGACCGGGGCCCCGATGGGCGCCGAGCAGTGGGCCGACGACACCCAGGTGACCCTCGGGGTGTACCTGGAGGGTCACCGAGTGGCCGACGACTCGTTCCTCCTCTGGTTGCACGCGGGCCGCACCCCGACCGCGGTCGTGCACCCCGGCCTGCCATGGGCCCGAAGCTACCGGGTGGTCCTGGACACCGCCCGAGCACTGCCCGAGGACGCGGTGCTCGAACCGGGAACGTCGTGCACCCGGCCAGCGGCGAGCCTGCTCCTGCTCCACGCCGAGGCTGGACCCGGTGATCCCGGGCGCGCGGAGCGCGAGGCGGCCGGGGCCGCTCAGGCCGTCGCGACCAGCCCCAGCTCCACCGGGCTGGCTGCCAGCCGGTGGACCGGGAGCACCCGGACGGTGTAGCCGAACGCTCCGGCCCGGGCCAACGTCACGGCTCCCTCGTACCGGTAGGAGTCCTGGCTGGTCCGAGCGGCCTCGCGCAGCTGGAGCAGCGCCGTGCCGGACAGCCGATCCTCGGCGTCGACCTGGCCATGGACCACCTGCACCGCCACGTCCGCGGGGGCCAGCGCACCCAGCCGGACCACCGCGCGCACCTGCAGCACGTCGCCGACCTGGGGGGAGTCCCCGATGCCGGTGGTCTCCACATGCTCCACCTGGACCTGGTCCCAGCCGGCGCGGACCCGCCCGGTGAACGCGGCGAGCTCCCGGGCCCCGGCATACCCCGGACCGTCGAGCGCCCGGAAGGAGGAGGCCGCCGGCAGGTACAGTCGTTCGACGTACTCGCGGACCATCCGGGTGGCCTGCACCGCCGGGCCCAGGGCGCGCAACGTGTGCCGGACGCTGGCGATCCAGTGGTGCGGCAGCCCGTCGGGCACAGACTCGTAGAAGCGCGGGGCCACCTCCGTCTCCACCAGGTCGTAGAAGGCCCGAGCCA
>JAJYSQ010000085.1 GCA_021793495.1 Actinomycetes bacterium | reverse complement strand
GCAATTCGCACGGGTCAGCGCACCACGTTGGTCAACGGCAGCGGGTGCGACGTGGGCGGGATCCCGTCGACGGCTACCTCCGCCACCCTCGCCACGGACGTGAGGATGATCTCGAGCTCACCGGCGAACCGGGTCAGCTCCTCCGGCTGGAGATCCAGCCGGGCCAGGCGCGCCAGGTGGGCGACCTCGGCCTGGGTGATCGCGGGCATGCTGCGCCTTCCGGACGATGGGTGGGACCAGGCACGCCGGCCTCGGCGACCCGGGCGGCGAACTCGGCCCAGTCTAGGAGCCCGGCTGCCCACGGCCTGCAGCCCGGGTCGGGTGATGGTCCAGCCGGGTGCCGGACGCCTGGAGCCACCGGTCTAGCGGCTCTCGCTCGGCCGGTCATGACCCAGCCCGACGGCCTCCGGTCCGGACTCCAGCAGGGTGCGAAGGCTCAGCTCGTCGATCACCGGCACGCCCAGGGCCGTCGCCTTCGCGTACGTCGAGCCGGGGGCCTGCCCGGCGACCACCAGGTCGGTCCGCCGGGAGACCGAACCGGTCACCGTGCCGCCGCGGGCGAGGATCTCCTCGGCGGCCTGGGACCGGGTGAACCCTCCCAGGGCGCCGGTCAGCACGATGGTCAGCCCGGCTAACGGACCGGTCGGAGCCGACGCGATGTCGGGAACCTCCGGAGCCGGATCGGCCACCCGGACCCCCGCCGCGGACCACCGCTGCACGATCGCCCGGTGCCAGTCGACCGCCCACCAGTGCGCGAGCGCCGCGGCGATCTCCGGGCCGACTCCCGGGGTGGCTGCCAGCTCCTCGGTGCCGGCCGTCATGATCGCCTCGAGCGAGCCGAACCGGGCAGCCAAGGTCTGGGCCACGGTCGGACCCACGTGCCGGATGGACAGCGCCACCAGCACCCGCCACAACGGGCGGTCCTTCGCTGCCGCCAGCCCGACGAGCAGCTTGCCAGCATTGGCCGCCAGGCTCCCGTCGCGCCGGGTGAACATCGGCACGGTCTGCAGCTTCTCGGCGTCGAGGTCGAACAGGTCGCCCTCGTCGGCAACCGCCCCGGAGGCGACCAGCGCGCACGCCGCCTCGTACCCGAGCAGGTCGATGTCCAGGGCGGACCGGCGGGCGAGGTGGAACAGCCGCTCGCGCAGCTGGGCCGGGCAGGACCGGGCGTCCGGGCACCGAAGGTCGACGTCGCCCGGCTTCTCCGGACGAAGCTGCGTGCCGCACTCCGGACAGTGCGTGGGCATCTCGAAGGCCCGTTCGTGGCCGTCGCGCAGGCCGACGACCGGGCCCACGATCTCCGGGATCACGTCCCCGGCCTTGCGGACCACGACCATGTCGCCGATCAGCACCCCTCGCCGACGCAGGTCCGACGCGTTGTGCAGGGTAGCCAGCTCGACGGTGGACCCGGCGATGCGTACCGGGGTGAGCACCGCGTACGGGGTGACCCGGCCGGTACGCCCGACGTTCACCCGGATGTCGAGCAGCCGGGTGGTGACCTCCTCGGGCGGGTACTTGTACGCCACCGCCCACCGAGGGGCCCGTGAGGTAGCGCCCAGCTGCTCCTGGGCGCCCAGCTCGTCCACCTTGACCACGACCCCGTCGATCTCGTGCTCCACGTCGTGGCGGTGGGCGGCCACCTCGGTGATGAACCCGCGGACCGCCTCGAGATCGTCCACCACCCGGTACCGGGTGGATACCGGCAACCCCCACCCGGCAAAGACCGGGTAGGCCTCGGACTGGCGGTCGACCGCCATCCCGAGGTGCGTACCCAGGCCGTGCACGACCATCCGCAGCGGCCGGGACGCGGTCACCCGCGGGTCTTTCTGCCGCAGCGACCCAGCCGCGGCGTTGCGCGGGTTGGCGAAGGGGGCGCGGCCGGCGTCGACCAGGGCCGCGTTGAGCTGGGCGAACTCCGCGACCGGGAAGTACACCTCACCGCGAACCTCGAGCACCTCCGGCCACGCGTGCTCCGAGCGGGCCAACCGGTGGGGTACCCCGGCGACGGTCCGCGCGTTGAGCGTGACATCCTCGCCGGTGACCCCGTTGCCGCGGGTCACGGCCCGCTCCAACCGCCCCGACCGGTACACCAGGGCCAGGGCAAGCCCGTCCACCTTCAGCTCGCACAGGTAGCGGAAGGGCACGTCGGCACCCCGTCGCGTGCGCTCGTCCCACGCGGCGAGCTCCTCGTCGGAGAACACGTCGTCGAGACTGAGCATCCGCTCCCGGTGGTCGACCGTGGCGAAGTCGGTGGTGAACGAGCCCATCACCTGCTGGGTCGGGGAGTCCGGGGTACGCAGCGCCGAGTCGACCTCCTCCAGCGCGGCCAGCTCGCGCAGCATCTGGTCGTACTCGGCATCGGCGATGACGGGCGCGTCCAGCACGTAGTACCGGAAGGCGTGCTCCCGGACGGACTCGGCCAGCTCCTGGTGCCGACGGCGGCGCTGGTCTGCGGTCAGGCCCACGGTTCGATCCACCCCACGGTGCGGTCAGCTCCTACGGCCCGGGAGGTCGTCGAACCCACCGGGCCGGGCGAGCAGCTGGCCCACCCGCCCGGCCAGCCGTCCGGCGGCCCTCGCCCAGTCCGGGGTTGCGGCGGCCAGCCCGCAGCTCGGGGTCACCGCGACCTGGGTCGCCAGCCGGCTCTGCGGCAGACCCAGCCGGCCCCACAGTCGACGCAGCGGCTCGGCCAGCTGCTCGGGGGGTGCGGGGATGCCCGGGGCGAGGGTGGGCACCAATCCGGCGAGCAGGCCCACGTCGGCCTCGATCGCCTCACCGATGGCCTGCTCGCACCGGGGTCCGGACGCCCCCGACGGGAACAGCGTGGCGATGTCCAGGCTGAGCACCTGGGCGCCGGCGGCCACGAACACCTCGACCGGCGGGTCGGCTGCGCAGCAGTGCACCCCGCCCAGGGTGGTGCCGATCGTCGTGGCCTCGGGGCCGGCGGGACCCGTCGCGGCCGACAGCACGCGGTGCAGCCCGGCTTGCAGCCGGGTCGGGTCGACCGCGCCCACCCGACCGAGCCCGCTGGCGGTGGGAACCGATCCGGTGAGCACCGCCGGGGCCGAGGGCTCGTCGAGCACCAGCAGCACCCGTGCCCCGGGCACCCGGCGGCGCACCTCGGTCACCAGAGCAGCCACCCCCTCCGCTACCGAGGCGATCAGGTCCGCCGTGGCCCCCGAGTCGGCCAGAACCGGGTGCCCGGTCGCCAGCTCCAGGCCGGCGGCCAGGGTCCAGGGACCGGCCGCAGAAATCTTCACCCTCCCCTGGAACCCGTCGGCGGCCTCGCCCCAGGCATCGAGGTCGCGGATCAGCAGGTCCTGTCCCCGCCGCAGGTCGACACCGGGACGCCGGGACATCCGCCAGCGTCCGGCGACCAGCTCGACGGGCATCCCGACGAGCAGGCTCGCGCCACGACCGAGCAGGTCACCCCCCGGGCCCCGGGCGGGCAGCTCCGGCAGGTACGGCAGGTCCGGGCAGTCCTCGACCACCGCACGGGCCGCGGCCTGCAGATCCACCCCGGGCCACGATCCGACCCCGGTGCTCGCTCCTGCTGGCCAACGGGTACCAGCAGGGATGTCGACCACGCCGGTGAGCCTACTGGCCGGCGGTGCTCACGATGGTTGCCGAGCCGACCACGCGATCGGCGTCGTACAGCACGACCGCCTGACCGGGGGCGACACCGCGCAGCGCCCGGTGCAGCACCACCCGCAACCGGCCGGGGTACGTCGGTCCGCCGGCCACCGGCTCCGCCCGGGCGGCCACCGCCTCACCATGAGCGCGCACCTGGGCCAGGCACTCGACCGGCCCGGCCGGCGCCGGCCCGGCCCACCGGAGGTGATCAGCATCCAGAGCGACCACCTCCAGATCCCCGGCGGACCCGACCGTGACCGTCGCGGTCGCCGGGGAGACCTGCAGGACATACCGGGGACCCCCGTCCGGGTCGGGGACGCCGAGCCGCAAGCCACGGCGCTGGCCCACGGTGAAGGCGTAGGCACCCTGGTGGGTGCCGAGCACCCGGCCCCCTCGGTCGACCACCGGGCCCGGCGCGGTGCCGAGCCGGGCCCGGAGCCACCCGTCGGTGTCCCCGTCCGGGATGAAGCACACATCATGGCTGTCCGGCTTCCCGGCGACCAGCAGTCCCCGCTCCCGGGCCTCGGCGCGCACCTCGAGCTTGCGGGACTCACCGAGCGGGAACAGGCAGCGGGTCAGCTGCTCGCCGGTCAGCACGCCCAGCACGTACGACTGATCCTTGGCCGGGTCCACCGCGCGGTGCAACGCGACACCGTCCGCCGAGGTGACCAACCGGGCGTAGTGCCCGGTGCATACCGCATCGAAGCCGAGCGCCGATGCCCGGTCGGCGACGGCGGCGAACTTGATCCGCTCGTTGCACCGCAGGCACGGGTTGGGGGTGCGCCCCGCGGCGTACTCAGCGAGGAAGTCCTCGACGACGTCCTCACGAAAGCGTTCGGCGAAGTCCCACACGTAGAAGGGGATGTCCAGCACGTCGGCCACCCGCCGAGCATCGCGCGCATCGGCCGGCGAACAGCATCCGCGGGCACGAGCGGTACCGCGTGGACCAGCTCCGGAGGTGGCAGGTCCGGCGAGCGCCAGGTGGACCCCGGTGACCTCGTGGCCGGCGTCTCGGGCCCGGGCGGCCGCCACCGCCGAGTCCACCCCGCCCGACAGAGCGGCGAGCACCTTCACCGGCGCACCAGCCGGGCGGACGAGACCCCAGCGCGCCGGGCCCGATCCAGCGCCGCCGGCAACGCCGTGACCAGCTCCTGCACGTCGGTCGCCGTGGAGCTGTGCCCGAGGCTGAAGCGCACCGAGCACAACGCCGCCTGCTCGTCGACCCCCATCGCCAGCAGCACGTGGCTCGCCTGGGGGACCCCGGCCGAACAGGCCGACCCGGTCGAGCACTCGACCCCGGCGGCATCCAGCAGCATCAGCAGCGAGTCACCACCGGCGCCGGGGAAGGTCAGGTGCGCGTTGCCGGGTAGCCGGGACGCCGGCCCTGGGCCCGGATCACCGTTGAGCAGCGAGCTCGGGTCCACCCCACGGACCCCGTCCACCAGACTGTCGCGCAGGCCGGCCAACCGTTCGGCCAGCCGGTCCCGACGGTCGTGGGCAAGCTGCGCGGCGACGGCGAAACCGGCGATCCCCGGAACGTCCAGGGTGCCCGAGCGGATGCCGGCTTCCTGGCCACCCCCGTGCAGCACCGGGGTGAGCTCGGCGTCGGAGCGGACGACCAGCGCGCCGACACCGATCGGCCCGCCGATCTTGTGCGCCGACACGGCCAGCGTGTCCGCTCCGCTGATGGTGGCATCCACCGACAGCTGGCCGAGGGCGGCGACCGCGTCCACGTGCACCGGCACCCCGTACCGATGGGCGACGGCCACCACCACCTCGACCGGCTGGACGGTGCCCACTTCGTTGTTCGCCCACATCACGGTGACCAGAGCGACCCTGCCGGCATCCTCAGCGAGCAGCCGGTCGACCTGGTCGGGATCGATCCGCCCGTGCGAGTCGACCCCCAGCCACCGGACCACGGCACCCTGGTGGTCGCGCAGCCAGCAGACCGGGTCCAGCACCGCGTGGTGTTCCACCGGGCTGGCCAGGATCACCCGCCGCCGGGGGTCGGCCGCGTGCCGGGACCAGTACAGCCCCTTGACCCCGAGGTTGTCCGCCTCGGTTCCACCGGCGGTGAAGACCACCTCGCCGGGCCGGGCGCCCAGGGCCGCGGCCACCGACTCGCGGGACTCCTCGGCCACCCGGCGGGCCCGGCGCCCCGCGCTGTGCAACGACGAGGCGTTGCCGCACACGCCCATCGCGGCGTTCATCGCCTCGCGCGCCTCCGCCAGGATCGGCGTGGTGGCAGCGTGGTCCAGGTAGGCCATCGCCGAGATCGTACCCGAACGGGCCGGGGCTCGGCTCAGCGCTTGCGGGTGAGGACCTCAGCGGTCAACGCCGGGACCACCTGGTGCAGGTCGCCGACGATCCCGAAGTCGGCGAGCTCGAAGATCGGGGCCTCGGGGTCCTTGTTGATCGCCACGATCGTCTTGGACGTCTGCATCCCGGCCCGGTGCTGGATCGCCCCAGAGATGCCGCAGGCGACGTACAGCTGTGGAGACACCGTCTTGCCGGTCTGCCCGACCTGGAACTGGTGCGGGTACCACCCGGCGTCGGTCGCGGCCCGGGAGGCACCGACCGCGCCACCGAGGGCATCGGCCAGCGCTTCGATCACCGGGAAGTTCTCCGCCGAGCCGACCCCGCGACCACCGGAGACCACGACCGACGCCTCGGTGAGCTCGGGACGCGCGCCTCGTGGCTCGACCACGCGGTCCAGGACACGGGCTGCTCGCGCTCCGGCGGACACCTCGACCGCCACGTCGACGAGCTCGGCCGAGGTCGGGGCCGGCTCGGGGGCACCGGCGTTGGGACGCAGGGTGATGATCGGGATCCCGTGGCCGACCGAGGAGTGCACGACGGTCGAGCCGCCGAACACCGACTGGGTGGCGATCACCCGGCCGTCGGTGACCGTGAGGTCGACCGCGTCGGTGATCACCCCGGCACCGATACGCAGCGCCAGCCGGGCGGCGACCTCCCTGCCGTCGGCGGAGGACGCGAGCAGCACCGCCCCGGCCGGACCGCGGGTGACCAACGACGCGAGCAGCTCGACGGTGGGCGCGACCAGGTAGCCGGTCAGGTCGGGGTCCGTCGCGAGGTAGATCCGTGCCGCGCCGTACTCGGCCAGGCGGGCCCGGAGCTCGCCGTCATCGGCTCCGTCGCTCCCGGTACCTACCAGCACGGCCGCCGGGGTGCCGAGGCGGCGGGCCACGGTGAGCAGCTCGAGGGTGACCTTCTTGA
>JAJYSQ010000084.1 GCA_021793495.1 Actinomycetes bacterium | reverse complement strand
GGAGGCGATCACCTTCGCTACCACCAGCCCGCGGCCCGATCCGGCGGACGCCCTGACGAGCGTGTTCTCATGATCCGGATCCGTCCTTGCGTGTCCCACCCGATGCCCAGCCCGAGACCCCATGCGACGCCCCCGCGTGATGCCCGATCCGACACACTGAGGAGTTCGTGATGACCGCGACCCAGCACGAGGGGCTGTCCGTGCCGACCGCCACCCGCCGGCTGTCCGGCGCGAAGGCGATGGTGGAGGGGATCGCCCAGGAGATGGCACGCGATCCGGAGGTGATCGTGATGGGGGAGGACGTGGGTGCCTACGGCGGGATCTTCTCCTCGACCACCGGACTGCTCGAACAGTTCGGCGCGGCCAGGGTGCTCGACACACCGATCTCCGAGACCGGGTTCATCGGGGCCGGGATCGGCGCGGCCACCGAGGGGATGCGCCCGATCGTGGAGCTGATGTTCGCGGACTTCTTCGGAGTCTGCATGGACCAGATCTACAACCACATGGCGAAGATCCACTACGAGTCGGGTGGAGCCGTGCGGGTGCCGATGGTGCTGATGACCGCGGTTGGTGGCGGGTACTCCGACGGAGCCCAGCATTCCCAGTCGTTGTGGGGAACCTTCGCCCACCTCCCGGGGATGAAGGTGGTCGTCCCCTCGAGCCCGTACGACCTCAAGGGCATGATGATCTCGGCGATCCGCGATGACAACCCGGTGGTCTTCATGTTCCACAAGGGGATCATGGGACTGCCGTGGATGGCGAAGAACCCGCGGGCCGTCGGCGACGTGCCCCCAGAACCGTACGAAGCGCCGATCGGCCCAGCCGCCGTCGTACGCCCGGGTGGTGATGTCACCGTCGTCACCTGCTCCCTGTCGGTGCACCATGCCCTGGACGTGGCCGAGGACCTGGCACCGACCGGTATCGACGTGGAGGTCGTGGACCTGCGCAGCCTCGTCCCGTTGGACCGCGAGACCGTGCTGGCCTCGGTGGCCAAGACCGGGCGGTTGCTGGTGGTCGACGAGGACTATCGGTCCTTCGGACTGTCCGGGGAGATCGCTGCGACCGTGGCCGAGCACGACCCGGGTCTGCTGCGACGGTTCGCCCGCGTCGCCGTGCCCGATGTCCCGATCCCCTACGCACACACCCTCGAGCAGGCGGTGCTGCCGACCCGAGAGCGGATCCGGGCCGGGATCGAAGGGTTGGTCGGCCCGTGAACCTGAGGGCCGACCCCGAGTCGACCCAGGTGCGCTTCCCCACCCTGAACGCCAAGGACCCGGCCGCCCGAGGCGTGGTCGCCACCTGGTTCGTCGCCGACGGTGAGCTGGTCCGGACCGGTCAGCTCATCGCCGAGGTGGCCATGGACAAGGTCTCCGCCGAGGTCGAGGCCCCGTGCGACGGACAGGTGCACCTGCTTGCCCCCGCCGAGCAGGTCGTGGACCAGGGGTCCGTGATCGCCCGGGTCGATCCCGGCTAGCCGGTCGACCGCCTCCGGCATGGCGCCGTCGGCTTCGTGCTCGGCGGCCCGGAGGCGATCGGCACCTAAGGTGAACCGCATGAGCGAGGACACCCTCTTCCCCCCGGGCCGGCTCGCGATCGCGCAGTCCCGGTGCGCCCAGGCCGGTCTGGATGCGCTGTTGGTCACCCCCGGGCCCGACCTGCGCTACCTCACCGGGTACGAGGCCACGCCACTGGAACGCCTGACCTGCCTGGTGCTGCCGAGGGAGGCGGACCCGGTGCTGGTCGTGCCTGAGCTCGAGGCGCCGGCGGCCCGAGCTGCACCCGTCGGAGGGTGGCCGGTGGAGGTACGCACCTGGCAGGAGACCGAGGACCCGTACACGCTGGTCGCCTCGCTGGTACCCGCCGACGCCGGCCGGGTCGGTCTGGACGACCGGATGTGGGCGGCGAAGGCGATGGGGTTGCGCCACGCCATGCCCGGGGTCGCTCAGGAGCTGGCCGGTCCGGTGCTGCACCCGATGCGGATGCACAAGACCCCCGCCGAGATCGCAGAGCTGGCTCGGGCCGCCGAGGCCATCGACCGGGTGCACGCCCAGATGAGCCAGTGGCTGCGCCCCGGTCGTACCGAGCGCCAGGTGGGTCACGACATCGCCGAGGCCATCCTGGCGCAGGGGCATGTGCGGGTCGATTTCGTCATCGTCGGCTCCGGGCCCAACGGGGCCAGCCCGCACCATGAGCTGTCCGACCGGGTGATCGCGCCCGGAGATCCGGTGGTGGTGGACATCGGGGGAACGACCCTCGGTGGGTATGCGTCGGACTGCACCCGCACGTACGTGGCGGGGGCCGGCGCGCCGGCCGAGTTCCGCGCGCTCTACCGAGTCCTGCTCCAGGCCCAGCGGGCGGCCTGCGAGCTGGCCGGGCCTGGAGTGACCGCCGAACAGGTAGACGCAGCCGCACGCTCGGTGATCACCCAGGCCGGCTACGGAGCGTTCTTCGTGCACCGGACCGGGCACGGGATCGGTCTGGAGACCCACGAGGAGCCGTACATCGTCGCTGGCTCGCACCGGGTGCTCGCCCCAGGCATGGCCTTCTCCGTCGAACCGGGCATCTACCTGCCGGGCAGGTACGGGGCGCGCATCGAGGACATCCTGGTGGTCACCGGTACCGGCGCCGAACGGCTGAACGTCCGGCCCCGCGAGCTCGCCGTGCTGGAGGCCTGACGTGGCCGCCGGCGAGCCCGTGGCGGTGCACCGGGTGCTGGAGCGTGACCTACCCAGCGCCGAGGCGGTCGAGCTGTTGTCGTTGGTCACCGAGATCGCCCGGGACCAGATGGCCCCACGGGTCACCGATGACGAAAGGCATGCGCGTTTTCCCCGGGATGTCTTCGACGTGCTGGGTCGTTCCGGGCTGTTCGGCCTGCCCTATCCCGAGCAGTACGGGGGAGCGGGACAGCCGTACCAGGTCTATCTGCAGGTGTTGGAGGAGCTCTCCCGCACGTGGCTGGCTGTGGGCCTGGGGCTCAGCGTGCACACCCTGGCGTGCTTTCCGCTGGCCTCGTTCGGCACCACCGAGCAACGGCAGGAGTGGCTGCCACACATGCTGGACGGGACACGGCTGGGGGCTTACGCCCTGTCCGAGGCACACTCCGGCTCCGACGCCGCCGCCCTGTCGACCCGTGCGGTCGCCGACCCGGCAGGCGAGGGGTACACCGTGACCGGTGCCAAGTCGTGGATCACCCATGGTGGCTACGCCGACTTCTACACCGTCATGGCCCGAACCTCCGACGAGGGTCCGCGGGGCATCAGCGCTTTCCTGGTCGAGGCCGGCACCGAAGGGCTGTCCGCGGCAGCCCCCGAGCGCAAGATGGGGATGTCCGCCTCCCCGACCGCACAGCTGCTCCTGGACGGGGTACGGGTGCCGGCCCGCCGGCGCATCGGCGCCGAGGGGCAGGGCTTCCCGATCGCCTTGGCCGGCCTGGACACCGGTCGGCTGGGCATCGCCGCGTGTGCGGTGGGGCTGGCTCAGGCGGGGCTGGACGCGGCGGTCGGGTGGGCCCGGTCGCGACGGCAGTTCGGCCGGCGGATCATCGACAACGAGGGGCTCGGGTTCCAGCTCGCCGACATGGCTGCCTCGGTGGCCAGTGCCCGGGCGACCTACCTGGACGCGGCCCGGCGTCGGGATCGAGGACTGCGATTCTCCACCGAGGCCGCGGTCGCCAAGCTGATCGCCACCGACGCGGCCATGTCGGTGACCAGCAGCGCGGTCGGTGTCTTCGGCGGGTACGGCTACGTCGAGGACTACCCGGTGGAACGGTACCTGCGGGAGGCGAAGGTGCTGCAGATCGTCGAGGGCACCAACCAGGTGCAGCGGCTGGTCATCGCTCGTGGGCTCGCGGGGTCGGCAGACCCTCAGCCGGCCCCGGCCAACGGGTTCGGATCCGCGGCGGGGTAGAGCTCGACCGGACGATCAGCCGGGTCGGTAGGACGATCTCCGACGGCACCTCGCTGGGGCCGTTGGCCACCGCATCCAGCAGCAGGATCGCCGCGTGCTCGCCCTGCTCGGCCACGGGTTGGCGGACGGTGGTCAGGTCGACCAGTCCAGCGATCTCGTGGTCGTCGAACCCGACGACCGAGACGTCATCCGGCACCCGCAGCCCGGCGCGGCGCAGCGTCCGCATCGCGCCGACCGCCATCTCGTCAGACTCGGCGAAGACGGCGGTCGGCGGGTCAGGCAGGGCCAGCAGGTCCGCCATCGCCTCCGCACCACCGTCAGGCCCCCAGGCTCCCAGGTGCTCCAGGGTGGGATCGTGAGCGAGCCCGGCCTCGCGCAGCGCCTTGCGGTAGCCGGTTCGCCGGTCGGTAGGAGTCCCGGAGCGGGTCGGGTCCTCCAGTCCGCTGGACAGCATCCCGATCCGCTGGTGGCCCAGGTTGACCAGGTGGCGCACGGCCTTGGCCGAGCCCTCCACGTCATCGATGCGCACGCACGGCAGCCAGGGTGTCCGGACCCCGACGATCGCCGCCGGCACGCCGAGCTCGCGCAGCACCTTGGCCTCCGCCGAGGTCAGCCCCAGGGAGATCACCAGCACGCCGTCCACCCGCCGGCGCAGCGGCAGCCGGTCGAAGAACTCCTCCCGGCCCACCCGGTCGGCCAGGTCGTAGAGCAGCAGGTCCATGCCGGCCTCCCGGAGCACGGCGGCGACCGCACCCAGGACCTGAGAGAAGAACCACCGGCGGGCGAACGGCACCACCACGCCGATCGTCCCGGTGCGACGGCTGGCCAGACGGGACGCGGCCGGGGACACGACGTAGTCGAGCTCGGCCGCCGCGCGCAACACCCGGGTGCGGGTCACCGGCGAGACGTTCGGCAGCCCGCGCAGCGACCGGGAGACGGTCGCGATCGAGACGCCGGCCCGCCGGGCCACATCCGTGATGCTGGACGGGCCAGACATGACGGGACCGGATAGCGGTGAGCTGTTCATGGCCGGCCAGGAACTCCTTGTGTCATGGGTCGTGATGAAAGCGTTATCAAATTGATGCACCGCCGTACGGCGGATACCTGGGCACCCGGGGCATGCACCTCCCGACTGAGCCCCAGCTCCGGTCACGTTCCCAGACACATGGCTGGTCACGGCCGGACAAACCCGGGTACTGCCACACTGATGCTCGCCCCCTATCGTCCACGGAGGGCTCTCGATTCGGCAATCATCTGGTAACCCCCTGTTGACGTGACGGACCCGGAGGCCTAGGAATGCAGCAAGCGTTTTCATGACCGCATCGGCGGTCTCGCCACGGACCCGCAAGCCACGGGTCGAGGAGGATGACACATGAAGGCACGTCACCTGGCCGGCGTGGCTGGGGTCGCCGTCCTGGCGCTGGGCCTGGCCGCCTGCGGAAGCTCGAGCAGCTCTCCGCCGGCCACGCAGAGCACCGCGGCCCCCACCGGGCCGGTCACGATCACCTGGTCGGCCAGCCCGATCGCCCAGGTCGGCATCCGGGCCTACCTGATCAAGCAGTTCGAGGCCGCCTACCCGAACATCACCGTCAACCTGGTCAGCGCACCGACCAACACCGACACCAACCGCTCCACCCTGACCACGCAGATCTCCGGCGGCGCGACCAGCCCCGACGTCTTCATGGGCGACGTCATCTGGCCGGCCCAGTTCGGGGCCAAGGGGCTGGCACTGCCCCTGAGCGACTACCTGCCGGCCAGCTTCTTCTCCGGGTTCGCGCCCGGGCTGGTGACCGGTGCATCGTACAAGGGAAAGGTCTACGGTGCCCCGTTCTTCGCCGACCAGGGCTTCCTCTACTACCGCAAGGACCTGCTGAGCAAGTACAACCTGCCGGTCCCGACGACCTGGGAACAGCTGGTCACGGACTCCAAGACCCTGCAGTCCAAGAACGCGGTCAAGTACGGCTACGTCTGGCAGGGTGCGTCGTACGAGGGCCTGACCTGCGACTGGGTCGAGTTCCTGGCCGACGCCGGGGGATCGGTGCTCAACACCGCGGGGACCAAGGCGTCGGTCGACTCCCCGGCGGCGCTGAAGGCGCTGACCTTCATGCGGTCGCTGATCACCAGCGGAGTCAGCCCGGCAGGGGTCACCACGTTCCAGGAGCCGCAGGCCATGCAGGCCTTCGACGCCGGCGACGCGGCCTTCCTGCGCAACTGGGACTACGCCTACGCCAACGCGAACAACCCCTCGGACTCCAAGGTGGTCGGCAAGGTCGGCGTGGCGCCGATGCCGACGTTCGCGGGCCAGCCCACCCCGGGGTACTCGGCCGTCGGCGGGTGGAACAACTACATCAACCCGCACTCGAAGAACATCGGCGCCGACCTGGTGTTCATCAAGTGGCTGTCCGGCACCGACTCACAGACGATCCTGTCCACCAAGTACACCGAGATCCCGACCCTGCAGTCGGTGCGCGCGGCGGTCGCCACCTCCTCGCCGAACGCGGTGCTGAAGATCGTCGGCCAGACCAAGCTGATCGCGCGGCCCTCGTTCACCCCGGCCTACCCGCAGGTGAGCCAGTCCATGTACACCAACCTCAACTCGGCCCTGGCGGGGTCGGTCCCTCCGAGTTCGGCGCTCGCGACCGCAGCCAGCCAGATCAATACGGCCCTCGCCGGCACCGGGCTGTGAGATTCTCCGGGGCACCAGGGTGACCGCCGGGGACCTCCGGTAGCTGTTCTGGCTCGACCCGCTGGTACGGGACGGACCCTCCCGTCCCGTACCAGCGGTCACCCGCACCCACCCCGAGCGGAGGGGGACCCGTGGCGAGCACCACGACCGACGGTCCACAGCCGGCCGACACCCCTACCCTGGGGAGGTCCGGGGCCGTGGCCAGGCGACGTCCAGGAACCCCCGGTCGCAACACCGCCGCCGGGATCGCCCGCCGACGGCAGGCGCGGGCCGGCTGGGCGTACACC
>JAJYSQ010000083.1 GCA_021793495.1 Actinomycetes bacterium | reverse complement strand
CGATTTGCTGTAAAGGCTGCGAGCTCGTCCAGCTCGTCGGGATCGCCGAGCTCCAGGCGCACCAGGCGTGCAGACCCCGGTGTGGTGCTGGCGACGAACACCCGTCGGGTGGTGTGCGTCGGGTCGGGCCGCCCGCCGACCTGACGGATGAGCCCGACCCGTACCCGGGCCGCGGCGGCGGCCGCGAGCAGCCGTTCGGCCGGCCCGGCCGACAGCCGGGACTCACGTACCGCGGCGTGGCCCCACGGCCCCTCCTGCTCGACCAGCACCCACGACCGGGCGTGCGGAGCCGTGCCGCCCGGCTGCTCCCCAGCGGCCAGGGAGCCCACGGAGCAGCGCCGCGGCTCGGTGATCACGCCCACGTCCCACCCACGTGGGTGACGGGCCTCGGTGAGGGCACGCCCGGCCCGTCGCGGCGCGCCGTCGGCTCGGGCAGCTCGACGGCGACCCCGGTGGTGGTGCACGCCCGGGCGGGACCGGCACCGACCCAGGCCAGCACGAGCTCGTCCTCGCCACGTCCGAACCGGTGGGACCGGACCCCACCGGTGGCTCGTCCCTTGGCCGGGAACTCGGAGAAGCCGCTCACTTTCACCGTCCGTCCTCCGGTACCCGGAAGCGTGCCCCCGCCACCGGCCAGCGTGACCACGACCGTGTGCCCGACATCGGCTGCCGACACCACCCCGGCATACACCGCGCGTGTCCCCGGGCCCAGGCGCATCCCGGCCATACCTCCGGCCGAACGACCCTGGGGGCGTACCCCCGCGGCGGGGAAGCGCAACAGCTGGCCGTCCGACGAGATCATCACCAGCTCGTCGTCGTCGGTGGCCGTGCCGCAGCCGACGACCTGGTCTCCTGCGCGCAGCCCGATCACCTCCCACTCGTCCTTGTTGGCCGGCCACTCGGGCACGACCCGTTTGACCACGCCCTCGGCGGTGCCGAGGGCCAGCGGGGCCGCCGACGACAGGTCGACCAGACCGACCGGGTGCTCGTCCGGTAGCGCCGGGAGCAGGTCGGCCAGCTCGACCCCGGTCGACAGGCTCGGGCTGGCCGGGTCGAGCACCGGCAGGTCCAGCACGCCCAGCCGGTGGACGCGCCCGGCCGAGGTCAGCACACCCAATGAGCCACGAGTGGTCGTGCGGACGAGCGAGGTGATCACGTCGTGCCGGGCTCGTCGGGTGCCGACCGTCGGGGTGCCGGTCCCGGGGGTCCGAGCAACCAGGCCGGTGGCGGACAGGGCGACCAGGCAGGGCTCGTCGACGATCTCCAACAGGGCCGTGGACGCGGTGGCCGCCGCGGTCGCGTCCAGCAGGCGGGTGCGCCGCGGGTTGGCGAACACCCGAGCCACCTCGGCCAGCTCGTCGGAGACGGTCTGGCGCAGCAAGGCGTCCGAGACCAGGATCGCATCCAGTGCGGTGATCGTGGCGCCCAGCTCGTCGTGCTCAGCCTGAAGCTCCAGGTGCGAGAATCGGGTCAGCCGCCGCAGCGGCATCTCCAGGATGTACCCGGCCTGAGCGTCGGACAGCTCGAACGTGGTCATCAGCGACTGGCGGGCGCTGGCCGTGTCGTCGGACGCCCGGATCGTGGCGATCACCCGGTCGATGTCCAGGATGGCCACCAGGAGGCCGTCGACCAGGTGCAGCCGTTCGGCGGCCCGGGTCCGGCGGAAGGTGGTGCGGCGCCGGACCACCTCGCGGCGGTGCTCGACGTAGACCGTCAGCAGCTCGCGCAGCCCGAGGGTTCGTGGTTGGCCGTCCACCAGCGCCACGTTGTTGATCCCGAAGGACTCCTCCATCGGGGTGAGCCGGTACAGCTGGTCGAGCACGGCCTCGGGGACGAACCCCGGCTTGATCTCCACGACCAGGCGTAGCCCCTGCTCGTGGTCGGTGTGGTCCTCGACGTCGGCAACCCCGGTGAGCTTGTGCGCTCGGACCAGCTCGCCGATCTTCTCCTTCACCCGCTCGACACCCACGCCGTAGGGAAGTTCGGTGACCACGATGCCCTGGCGGCGGGCGGAGATCGGCTCGATCGACGTGGTGGCCCGGATCCGGACCGTTCCCCGGCCGGTCTGGTAGGTCTCGCGGATCCCCTCGGTGCCGACGATCGCCCCGCCCGTCGGCAGGTCCGGCCCGGGCACGAACCCCATGAGGGTGTCCAGGTCGGCGTCCGGGTCCACCAGCAGGTGGCGAGCGGCCGCGATGACCTCGCCCAGGTTGTGCGGGATCATGTTGGTCGCCATGCCGACGGCGATCCCCGAGGCGCCGTTGACCAACAGGTGCGGGAAGGCGGCCGGGAGGACCACCGGTTCGCGGTAGGCCCCGTCGTACGACGCGGTGAAGTCGACGACGTCCTCATCGAGGGAGTCGGTCATCGGCCGTGCGGCCGGGGCGAGCCGGCACTCGGTGTACCGGTAGGCCGCCGGCCCGTCGTCCAGGGAGCCGAAGTTGCCGTGACCGTCGACGGTCGGCAAGCGCATCACCCACGGTTGGGCCATCCGTACCAGCGTGTCGTAGATCGCGGTGTCCCCGTGCGGGTGCAGCTTGCCCATCACGTCCCCGACCACCCGCGCGCACTTGACGTGCCCTCGGTCCGGGTTCAAGCCCATCTCGGCCATCTGGTAGAGGATCCGGCGCTGCACCGGCTTCAGTCCGTCCCGGGCGTCCGGCAGCGCCCGGGAGTAGATCACGGAGTATGCGTACTCAAGGAAGCTGGCCGACATCTCCTGGTCGACGTCGATGTCGACGATGCGTCCGCCGGTGGGCGGTGGGGGGGGAGTTCTCAGGCGAGGGCGTGGAGTCACTCCCGCATTCTGCCGTGGCCGCGGTACTCGGCCAGCGCCAGCATCGCCGCGTGAGCACCACTCATCCCGTGCACCCCGGGGCCGGGAGGGGTGGCCGCCGAGGCCAGGTACAGGCCGGGGGTCCCGGTCGCCCAGGGTGGACGCAGCAGAGTCCTGGGATCGTGCCGCAATCGGCGCAGGTCGAACGAGAGCCGGGGTCCGGTCAGCAGTCGGCGCAGGCTGGTCGCGCCGCCGGCGATGTCCCCGCCGACCAGGTTCGCGTCGTGTTCTTCGAGCTCGGCCGGGCCCATCACGTGCCGGGCCAGGATCCGCTCGGTGAACCCGGGGGCGAAGCGTTCCACCTGGGCCTCGATCACCGCGGTCATGTCCACCGTGGAGCCACGCGGCACGTGGCAGTACGCCCAGCCGGTCTGGGCACCCGGCGGCGCCCTGGTCGGGTCGACCACGCTGGCCTGGACGACGATGACGAAGGGCCGAGCCGGGTGGCGGTCCTGCACCACCGCACGCTCGGCCTGGGTGATCTCGTCCAGCGTGCCGCCCAGGTGCACGGTTCCTGCCCGGGCGAGCGCCGGGTCCGCCCACGGGACCGGGCCGTCCAGCGCCCAGTCGACCTTGACGACCCCGGGGCCGTACCGGTGGCGGGCCAGCCGGCGAGCGTCGGCCACGGGCAGCCGGTGGGCGGCAACCTGCACGACCTGCCGGGGAGTCAGGTCCAGCACGACGATCGGGGTGGGCGGTAGCTCGGCCAGGCTCCGGACCCGGAACCCGGTGATGATCTGCCCGCCGAGACCGATGAACCGGGCGGCGAGCGCGTCGGCGATCGACTGCGAGCCGCCGACGGCCAGCGGCCACCCCACGATGTGCGCCAGGGCGGCCAGCACCAGCGCGGCCAGCCCGCTTCCGGGAGCCTCCAGGCCGACCGTGCCGTGCGCGGCCAGGCCGGCCAGCAGCCCCCGGGCTGCGGCGGTACGGAACAGCAACCGGGCGCTCGTCGAGACCGGGGCGAGGCCGAGGGCACCGAGGCGGGCGAGGGCGACCGGGTGGTGGGGTGGCAGGTCGAACGGGTGCAGTGCCGCCTCGGGCAGGGCCAGGCCGTGCCGTGCGAGCCGGCCGACGGTCCGGGTCCAGGTCGGCCCATCCCGGCCTAGTCCGGCGGCGGTCTCGGCGATGGAACGGTGCACCACGGCGGCCTGGGCCGGTGGGCCCGCGGACCGGGGCGGCATCGGGTGGGCCAGCGGGATCTGGGGCTGGGCCAGGCGCAGCCGGGCACCGGCCAGGTCCACGGCGCCGAGGTCGAGGCCGGCCAGCGCGGGGGAGGCCAGGGCCAGGGGGTGCACCGTGGAGCAGACGTCGTGACGGAAGCCGGGCAGGGTGAGCTCCTCGGTGCGCAACCCACCGCCGATGCGGTCGGCGGCCTCGACCAGCAGTACGCGCAGCCCGGCGCTGGCCAGGGTTGCCGCCGCGACCAGCCCGTTGGGCCCGGCGCCCACGACCACCGCGTCCAGCCCGTCGGGATGTTCTGCGGTGCCCACCCGCCCAGCGTGGACCTCCGGGTCCGGTGGGCGCGAGCCCGGGGTGACTGGTGAGATGGCCCGGTGAGCCCTGACTTCCCGCCCCCCGGGCACGATGCGGACCGCCACCCGACCGTCCGGGCGGCCCGTCGGCTGGCCGACGAGCTCCTGCTGCCCGAGGCCGGCCGGGTCGACCGCGACGGGGTGCCGCGCAGTCACCTGGCAGCCCTGGCCGCCGCCGGGCTGTTCGGCGTGTCCGCGCCGACGGACGTCGGCGGTGCGGCGGCTGCGCCAGCGGTCTCCCGGCGGGTCAGCGCGATCCTCGGTGGGGCGTGCCTGACCACGTGGTTCGTCTGGGCCCAGCACCAGAGCCCGGTACGGATGCTCGACCTGGCTCACGGCACACCGGTGCGGGACCGGCTGCTGCCGCAGTTGGCCAGCGGGTCGCTGGTGTCTGGGATCGCCTTCTCCCACCTGCGTCGGCGACCCGGCGTGGCGGTGCGCGCCACGGCCGTCTCGGGTGGGTGGCAGCTGGACGGTTCGGCCCCCTGGTACACCGGCTGGGGGGTGAACGACGTCGCCGTGCTCGGTGCGCTGACCATGGACGAGCAGGTGCTCTTCGTGGCCGTCCCGGCCGTCGAGGGGCCGGGACTGCACTCCTCTGCGCCGATCCGCACCGCGGCGCTGAGCGGGGCTCGTACCGTCAGCCTGCACCTGTCCGGGCTGACGGTCGCAGCCGACGACGTGGTCAGCGCTCAACCGTACGAGCAGTGGGCGGTCAGCGACCGGGAGCACTCGGCGAATGCGGTCCCTGCGGTGTTCGGGCTCGCCGCACGCGCTGTCCACGACCTGCGCCAGGTCGGGGTGGCACGCGATGAGCCGGGACCGGTCGAGGCGGCGGACCGGCTGGAGAACCTACGGGATCGGCTGTGGTCTCGCTGGGAGCTCTTGCTGGACCAGGTCCCGCCGAGCGAGCGGCTCGACGAACGGCTCGCCGTCCGGGCCGAGGCGTTGGATCTGGCTCGGACGGCGACGGCGGCGCTGGTGACCGCCGGCGGAGGAGCAGCGATGGCTGCGGAGGCGACGCCGGCGAGGCTGGCCACCGAGGCGCTCTTCCTGCACGTGCAAGGGCAGACCGCGGCCTCCCGTGCCGCCACCCTGTCCGGCATCGCAGCCCGCTCGACGAGCGTGGGCCGGCTGCCCTGATCCCGGCTCGTCGGGCTCCTACTCCTCGGGTCCCCGCTCGTCGATCCCCGAGCCTTCGCGGCCGGGGTCGGGGCTGGTCTTGAGGTCCGGGAAGTCCTCCTCCCAGAACTCCAGGTCACTGCGCAGGGTGACCTGCCCGGTCAGTCCGTGCAGCTCCGTCTCTCGGCCACGCAGGTCGACCCGGCGGATCTTGCCGGACACGGTCTTGGGCAGCTCGGCAAACTCCAGACGTCGCACCCGCTTGTACGCAGCCAGCCGCTCCCGGGCGAACCGCAGGATCGACTCCGCGGTCTCGCGGTTCGGCTCGTGCCCCGCGGTCAGGGTGACGTACGCCTTGGGCACGGCGAGGCGCACGGGGTCGGGGGATGGCACGACGGCGGCCTCGGCCACCCCCGGGTGCTCGATCAGCACGCTCTCCAGCTCGAACGGGCTGATCCGGTAGTCGCTGGCCTTGAACACGTCATCGGCCCGGCCGACGTAGGTGATGTACCCGTCGGGGTCTCGACGCGCCACGTCGCCGGTGTGGTAGACGCCACCAGCCATCGCCTGGCTGGTGCGGTCCTCGTCGTCCCGGTAGCCACCCATCAGCCCCAGGGGGTGGCCCAGCGTGGGGGAGGCCAGCGACAAGGCGATCTCACCCTCCTCGCCGACCTGGCCGGTCACCGGATCGACCAGGACCACGTCGTACCCGGGCAGCGCCCGGCCCATCGAACCGGGTCGGACCGGCTGGTCAGGGGTGTTGCCCACCAGCGCGGTGGTCTCCGTCTGGCCGAACCCGTCGCGCACGGTGATCCCCCAGACCCGCTGGACCTGCTCGACCACCTCGGGGTTGAGCGGCTCGCCGGCGGCCACCAGCTCGCGGATCGGCAGCCGCCAGGCTCCGAGGTTCTCCTGGATGAGCAGCCGCCACACCGTGGGCGGGGCGCAGAACGTGGACACCCCGGTGCGCTCCATCTCGTTCAGCAGATCGGCGGCGGCAAACCGTGGCTGGTTGACGACCAGCACGGTGGCCCCGGCGTTCCAGGGTGCGAACACGTTGGACCAGGCGTGCTTGGCCCAGCCGGGGGAGGAGATGTTCAGGTGCACGTCTCCGGGACGCAAGCCGATCCAGTACATCGTGGACAGGTGGCCGACCGGGTAGGACACGTGAGTGTGCGTGACCAGCTTCGGTGAGGCGGTGGTCCCCGAGGTGAAGTACAGCAGCAGCGTGTCGTCCCCACGGGTCGGTGCCTGGGGGTCGACGTGGCCGAGGTGGGTCTGGGAGTCGTCGTACCGCAGCCACCCGGGCACCGGGCTCCCGACCGCGATCCGGGTCCACCCCCCGTCGATCCCGTCGAGCTTGGGAGTCTGGTCGCTCGTGGTCACC
>JAJYSQ010000082.1 GCA_021793495.1 Actinomycetes bacterium | reverse complement strand
TCAGCCCTCTGGGCCGAGGACCAGGTGGCGGACCGCGCCCGGGTTCGCCGGTCGCGCCCGTGCCGATCCTGCCGGGGCAGGTGGTACGCGGGCTGCCTGCCGCCACCGGGATCGGGGTCGGACCGGTGTGGCACCTGCGCACCGGGGTGCTGGAGGTCCCCGACTCGCGGGCCGAGGACCCGAAGGCGGAGTGGCGCCGGGTGCGTGAGGCTCTCGCCGAGGTGCGCCGACAGGTGCAGAGGCTGCGGGCCCGTACGGCCCGAGAGGTCGGCGAGCAGGACGCGGCGATCTTCGACGCCCACCTGCTCCTGCTCGAGGACACCGATCTGCTCGGCGACGTGCGGGCCCGGATCGAGTCCGGTCAGGCGGGCGCACCTGCCTGGGCCGCGGCGGTCGCCCGGGTGGAGTCCGAGCTCGCCGCGATCTCCGACCCGTACCTGCAGGCCAGGGCCGCGGACATACGGGCGATCGGGGACCAGGTGCTTCAGGTGCTGCTGGGGGTGTCGACATCCGCCGCGACCGGCCAGGGGGTGCTCGTTGCCCGCGACCTGACGGCGGGGGAGGCCGCCGAGCTCGATGCCGGGCGGGTCACGGGCGTGGTGCTCGCTCAGGGCAGCCCGACGGCCCACGGTGCGATCCTCGCCCGCGCCAAGGGGATTCCCGCGGTCGTCGGCGCGGGGCCCGCTGTGCTCGACCTTCCCGAGGGGACGGTGCTCGCGGTCGACGCCCGGGCCGGGGAGGTGGTCGTCGACCCCGGCGAGGCGGTGCTGGCCCGGTTCGTCGAGCGGGCCGGCGCCCTGGCCCGGGCCCGGCAGGCCGCGCTGGTCCATGCCGCGGCTCCGGCGGTGACCCGCGACGGCGTCCACGTGCTGGTCGGGGCGAACCTTGCCTCGGTCGACGATGCGCGGATGGCGGCCGCCTCCGGTGCGGACCTGGCCGGACTGGTGCGCACCGAGTTCCTGTTTCTCGGCCGCGACCAGCCGCCGGACATGGAGGAGCAGGAGAAGACCTACCTGGCGCTGGCCGAGGAGCTCGGCGGGCGTCGCATCACCCTGCGTACCCTCGACGTCGGCGGGGACAAGCCGTTGGAGTACGTACGGATGCGCCCGGAGGCCAACCCGTTCCTCGGGGTGCGCGGACTGCGGTTGTCCTTGGCACGCCCTGGGCTGTTGGCCGACCAGATGCTGGCCGTGGTCAGGGTCGCGCACGCCACCCCGGTGAGCCTGATGTTCCCGATGGTCAGTCAGGTCACCGAGCTGGTCCAGGCCCGGCGTCTGCTCGACGAGGCGGTGGCCGCCGAAGGCCGTGGGCAGCCGAGCGGGTTGCAGGTCGGGATCATGGTGGAGGTGCCGGCCGCGGCGTTGAAGTCCGCCGCGTTCGCAGCGTATGTGGACTTCTTCTCGATCGGTACCAACGACCTCACCCAGTACGCGCTGGCCGCCGAACGGGGCAATGATGCCGTTGCCGCTATCGGTGACCCGTACGACCCCGGGGTATTGAGCCTGGTCGACAGTGTCTGCCGGGGCTCGGGCGGGAAGCTCGTCGCGGTCTGCGGGGAGCTGGCCGCCGACGAGCTGGCGGTCGGCGTGCTGATCGGCCTCGGGGTGCGCGAGCTGTCCGTCTCTCCCGGGGCGGTGCCGTCGGTCAAGCAGGCGATCCGTTCCGTGCTGATCGACCAGGCAGCCGCCACCGCGGCGCGGGCCCTGCGGGCGGACGGGCCGCAGGCCGTTCGGGCGTTGCTGGGACGATCTGGCTGATCATTCGGGGGTATCGGGTCACGCGGGAGCTCGTGCCGGTGGGCCGCGAGCCGCGGGAATCACCGCAGGTGTTCCGACCCGGGGGCGGGAGACCGGATCCAGCCGAAGGTGCGCTCCACGGCCCGCTGCCAGTTGTCGTACTCGGTCGCCCTCCGCCCCGGGTTCATCGTCGGGAGCCACTGCGAGGCGCGGTGCCACTTGCGACGCAGCTCGTCGAGGTCCGACCAGAACCCGACGGCGAGCCCGGCGGCGTACGCGGCGCCCAACGACACCGTCTCGGCCATCATGGGCCGTACCACCGGGACATCGAGGACGTCGGCGACCAGCTGCATCAGCAGGTGGTCGGCGGTCATCCCGCCGTCCACCTTCAGCGTGGCCAAGGCCACCCCGGAGTCCGCGTTCATCGCGTCGACGACCTCCCGGGTCTGCCAGGCGGTGGCCTCCAGCACGGCCCGAGCCAGATGTCCCTTGGTGATGAAGGAAGTCAGCCCGACGATGATCCCGCGGGCCTCGCTGTGCCAGTGCGGGGCGAACAAGCCCGAGAATGCTGGCACGATGTAACAACCCCCGTTGTCCTCGACCGTGCGGGCCAGCGTCTCGATCTCGGGGGCGGTCTGGATGAGACCCAGTCCATCGCGAAACCACTGGACGAGCGACCCGGTGACCGCGATCGAGCCCTCCAAGGCGTAGACCACCGGTTCGTCCTCGATCTGGTACCCGACGGTGCTGAGCAGTCCATGGGTGGATCGCGCCAGCTCCGCCCCGGTGTTCAGCACCAGGAAGCTGCCGGTGCCGTAGGTGCACTTCGCCTCGCCGGGATCGAAGCAGGTCTGGCCGAACAAGGCGGCCTGTTGGTCACCCAGGGCTGCCCCGATCGCCACGCCGGGGAGCATGACGCGGGCGTGGCCGAAGACGCGCGAGGAGGGCCGGATCTCCGGCAGCATCGAGGTTGGCACGCCGATCGCCGAGCACAGCGCCGGATCCCATGCGAGCGTGGCGATGTTCATCAGCATCGTTCGGCTCGCATTGGTCACGTCGGTCACGTGCAGGCCCTCGGGGACTCCTCCGGTCAGGTTCCAGATGAGCCAGGTCTCCATCGTGCCGAACAGCACCTCGCCGCGTTCCGCTCGCTCGCGCAGGCCAGGCGTGCCGTCCAGCAGCCACCGGATCCGTGGCCCCGCGAAGTACGTCGCCAGGGGCAGGCCACACGCCTCGCGGAACCGGTCGGGCCCGACGGATCCGCCCAGCTCGCGCACCAGCTCGTCGGTGCGGGTGTCCTGCCAGACCACGGCGTGCCCCACCGGCTGCCCGGTGGCACGGTCCCACAGCACGGTCGTCTCGCGTTGGTTGGCGATGCCGAGCGACGCCACCTGCCCCGGTGAGATCCCCGCCTGGGCCATCGCCTGAGTGATGGCGCGGCAGACGTTGTGCCAGATCTCGGCGGCGTCGTGCTCCACCCACCCAGGCCGGGGGAAGAACTGGCGGTGCTCCCGCTGGGCCAGTGCCACCAGGCGTCCGTTGTGGTCGAACAGGATCGCCCGCGACGATGTGGTCCCCTGGTCGATGGCCATGACGTACCGCTCGCTCATGTCGGGTGGTCCCTCCTCGTCCAGCAGCAGAACCGACCTGCACCACGGGGGCTAGATCATCCCCGGCTTCCTCCGAGGTCCCGGGACACCGCGCGGGCCACGTCCCGCACCAGCGCGACCAGCGCTGCCCTCGACGACCCGTGGAGGTCGTCACCGATGCGTTCAGCTGGACCGGTGACGCCGATGGCCCCGACAACCAGTCCACCGTGACCGCGGATCGGTGCAGCCACCGATGCCTGGTCGACGACCATCTCACCCGTCTCCGACGCCCACCCGCGTTCCCGTACCTGGGTCAGCTCGCGGGTCATCGCTCGGGCCGAGACGATGGTACGGCGGGTGAAGGAGATCAGCGGCGCCGCCAACGTCGCTTCGGCCGCACCGGCGTCGAAGGCGAGGAGGACCTTGCCCAAGGCGCTGGCATGAGCGGGCAAGAGCGCGCCGATCTCCAGAGCCTGCAGCGTGTCGTCGGGCCGGAATACGTGGTGCACGATCAGGACCTCGGTGCCGAGAATTCGGCCGATGTGCACGGCTTCCCCGCTACGGGCCGCCAGCGAGTCAGCCCAGTTGATCGCCCGTGACCGCAGCTCGTTCGCGTCCAGGTAGCTGCTCCCCAGGTGCAGCAGGGCAGCCCCGAGCTGGTACTTGCCGGTAGCCCGATCCTGCTCGACGAAGCCGACTCCCTGGAGGGTGCGCAGGATCCCGTGGGTGGTCGCCTTCGCCAGGCCGAGCGAGTTGGCCACCTCGACGAGCCCCAACCGACCGCTGGCGAGCACCCGCAGGATGGCTGCGGCCCGCTCGATCGACTGCACCGGGCCGGGCATGCCAGGACTCTAGCCGGTCGTTGTCACCGGCCCCCGCAGAACGTTCGACAATGTCGTCCCACGTTCGTTGACGTCGCCGCAACGTGCTCGTTACGTTCGCGACCAATCGAGGCGATGCGACGCGGGGTGTGACGGGGCCGGGGGCCGTCGCTCGGATCCTCGATCATCCGACCACCGACCGTCCCCACAGGAGCCCCCATGGTCACACGCCTCATCAGACGAGACACCCTGCTCGCCGAGTTGCTCGCGGAGTTCGCCGGAACGATGATCCTCATCCTGTTCGGGGTGGGAGTCGTCGCCCAGGTGGTCGCCGGCGGCCTGGGTAACCACGACAGCATCGCCTGGGCCTGGGGCCTGGGCGTGACGCTCGGGGTGTACGTCGCTGCACGCACCAGCGGCGCGCACCTCAACCCGGCGGTCACCCTCGCCCTGGCCATGTTCCGAGGATTCTCCTGGCGCAAGGTCCTGCCCTATTCGCTGGCGCAGACCTTCGGGGCGTTCATCGCTGCACTGATCGTGCGATGGGACTACACCGAGGTGCTGGCCAAGGTGGACCCCGGGCACACGATCAAGACCCAGGGGGTGTTCTCCACGTTGCCGGGCAACGGTGCGCTGCCGGTCAGCGAGTTCGGCGCGCTTCGTGACCAGATCATCGGCACCGCGATCCTGCTGTTCCTGATCCTCGCCATCACGGACGCGCGGAACACCGCGCCGGCGGCGAACCTTGCGCCGTTCATCATCGGGCTGCTCGTGGTGGCCATCGGTTTCGCCTGGGGGACCGACGCCGGGTACGCGATCAACCCGGCACGTGACTTCGGGCCCCGCCTGGCCTCGTTCCTGACCGGCTACCACACGGCCTTCCGTGACCAGTACGGTCAGCTCTACTTCTGGGTGCCGATCGTCGGTCCGCTCATCGGGGGACCGCTCGGCGCGGGGCTGTACGACGCACTGGTCGGCCGTTGGCTGCCCAAGGGTGATGAGCAGGAGCCAGGTCAGGTGCCGACCGGGGAACCGGAGTCCGTCCATCAGTGACCCGATGTCGCTGACGCAGCGCACGCCACGGCCAGGGTGCCGGATGCACCCAGGTCACGTCACACCAGCCTGAGAGGGGCGCAGCAATGCCGGAATTCGTCGGTGCCGTCGACCAGGGCACCACCAGCACCCGCTTCATGATCTTCGACCACTCGGGCAACGAGGTGGCCAAGCACCAGCTCGAGCACGAGCAGATCCTGCCCCAGCCCGGATGGGTCGAGCACAACCCGGTAGAGATCTGGGAGCGCACCCGGGCGGTCATCCAGACCGCCATGCAGCAGCAGCACCTCACCCACGCCGACCTGGCGGCCCTCGGGGTCACCAACCAGCGGGAGACGACCGTGGTGTGGGACCGGCATACCGGGCGGCCGCTGTACAACGCGATCGTCTGGCAGGACACCCGTACCGATCGCATCGCCAGCGCGCTGGACCGCGACGGGCGTGGTGAGGTGATCCGACGCAAGGCCGGGCTGCCCCCGGCCACGTACTTCTCCGGCGGGAAGATCCAGTGGATCCTGGAGAACGTCGACGGCGCCCGCGAGGCGGCCGAGCGTGGGGACGCGCTGTTCGGCAACACCGACAGCTGGTTGTTGTGGAACCTCACCGGTGGGCCCGACGGCGGGGCGCACGTGACCGACGTGACCAATGCGAGCCGGACCATGCTGATGAACCTGGAGACGCTGGACTGGGACGACGAGCTGCTGTCCTTCTTCGGCGTCCCGCGCGCCATGCTGCCGCAGATCCGGCCCTCCTCGGACCCGGAGTCGTACGGCACCACCCGCCCGGACGGACCGCTCGGCGGGGAGGTACGGCTCACCGGGGATCTCGGTGACCAGCAAGCGGCCACCGTGGGACAGGTGTGCTTTGCCCCGGGGGAGGCGAAGAACACCTACGGCACCGGGAATTTCATGCTGCTGAACACCGGCACGGAATTGGTCCGGTCCACCAGCGGCTTGCTGACCACCGTGGCCTACCAGCTCGGGCGCGACCCGGCGGTGTTCGCGCTGGAAGGCTCGATCGCGGTCACCGGTTCGGCGGTGCAGTGGCTGCGCGACCAGCTCGGCATCATCTCCGGCGCCGAGCAGAGCGAGTCCTTGGCCCGCCAGGTCGAGGACAACGGGGGCATCTATTTCGTGCCGGCCTTCTCCGGGCTGTTCGCTCCCTACTGGCGCTCCGACGCCCGGGGGGCGATCGTCGGTCTCTCGCGGTACAACACCAACGCCCACCTGGCCCGGGCCACGCTCGAGGCCATCTGCTACCAGAGCCGCGATGTGGTGGAAGCCATGGAGAAGGACTCGGGCGTGCGGCTGGACGTGCTGAAGGTGGATGGCGGCATCACCGCGAACGACCTGTGCATGCAGATGCAGGCCGACATCCTGGGGGTCCCGGTGAGCAAGCCCGTCGTGGCCGAGACCACGGCCCTGGGTGCCGCGTACGCAGCCGGGTTGGCCGTCGGGTTCTGGGCCTCCACCGACGAGCTCCGGGCGAACTGGAACGAGGACAAGCGCTGGACGCCCACCTGGGACGCCGCGCGTCGCGAAGCCGGGTACGCCGGGTGGAAGAAGGCGGTGACCCGTACGTTGGACTGGGTCGACGTGTCGTGAGCTGACCACCGCCGGACGGGTTCGCCCAGGGTGCCCGTCATGGCAGCAGAAGTGCGACAGCACACCACCCGGCCCGGCAGGATGGGCCGGGCCGGGTGGT
>JAJYSQ010000081.1 GCA_021793495.1 Actinomycetes bacterium | reverse complement strand
CGGCGCAACCGTCTTCCTCGGGGTCAACGTCGAGGGGGCGCTGTTCTCCATCGGCGACGGGCATTACCGTCAGGGAGAGGGCGAGGCCTGCGGCACCGCGGTCGAGGGAGCGATGACCACGACGCTCATCGTCGAGCTGATCAAGGGCGGTGCGCCAGCATGGCCACGGATCGAGGACGACACGCACTGGATGACCGTCGGCTCCTCCCGCCCGCTGGAGGACTCCTGGCGCATCGGCAACGCCGAGCTCGTGCACTGGATCGGCGAGCTCTACGGCCTGCACCCGATGGACGCCTACCAGCTCGTCTCGCAGGTCGCGCAGGTACCGGTCGCCAACGTCGTCGACGCCAACTACAGCGTCGTGGTCAAGGCGGCCAAGTCGCTGCTACCAGCCGCGGACGCATTCGGTGGCCTGCACGCGGAGCTGCGCGCCCGCGCCCGTTCGCTCGGCCCGGTCTGACCCCACGACGAGAGGCAACGCCATCATGGACCTCCAGCTCACCGGCACGCGTGTCCTGGTCACCGGTGGAACCCGCGGAATCGGCCGTGCCATCGTCTCTGCGTTCCTCGACGAGGGAGCCGTCGTCGGCTTCTGCGCGCGCAAGCCCGAGGAGGTGTCCGCGACCGAGGAGGCGTTGGGCGAGCGCGGCAGCGTGACCGGCTCGGTCGTCGACGTCGCCGACGGCCAGGCGCTGGCCGCGTGGGTGGACCGGTCCGCGGTCGCGCTCGGCGGACTCGACGTCGTCGTCGCCAACGTCAGCGCGCTGGCCATCCCCGACACCGAAGAGAACTGGCTCACCAGCCTCAACGTCGACCTGATGCACACCGTGCGGCTGGTCAAGGCCGCCCTGCCGCACCTGGAGCGCAGCAGGTCGGCCTCGATCATCGCCATCTCCAGCGTCTCCGGGCGGGAGTCGGACTTCGCCTCCGGCCCCTACGGCACCGCGAAGACCGCGATCGTCGGGTACATCCACGGGCTGGCGATGCAGCTGGCCTCCAGCGGGATCCGCGCCAACACGGTGTCACCCGGCAACACCTACATCACGGGTGGGGTCTGGGCGAGCATCGAGATCGGCGACCCCCAGCTGTTCTCGACCGCCATCGAGCTCAACCCGACGGGGCGCATGGGCACGCCCGAGGAGATCGCCGCTCCGGTCGTCTTCCTCGCCAGCCCGAAGGCGAGCCGGGTCAGCGGCGCGAACCTCGTGGTGGACGGGGCACTGACGCGAGGGATCCAGCTCTAGGACACCCCTTCCTTCCCCACGGCGTCGCGCGCCTGGCCTAGGCCGCAGGACCAGGCCGCTCGTCGAGACCCCTGACCCGACCGCAGGGGCGGCAGGATCAGGCTCGCCCGGTCGGGTCCGATGCGGCGGCTTCCTCGAGTGCCGAGCCGACGGCCAGCCACGTCTCCTCGAGCCGAGCTCGTTCCTCGGCCAGGGCCATGAGCTCACCATTGAGCCGGGCGAGACGTTCGTGGTCGGTAGCGTGCGCGACCATCTGCTCGTGCAGGCCGACCTGGACGGCCTCGAGGCGCGCCAAGGCCCGCTCGATCCGCGTGAGCTCCTTGCCGGCGGCCCGCAAGCCAGCGGCGTCGGCCCGTGGTGGCGCGGGCCGGTCGGCCAAGGGCGCGGAACCGGCACCACGGGCATTCCGGGTAGCCAGTTCCGCACGTCGGCGCAGGAACTCGTCGACCCCGCCCGGCAGGTCGCGCACCTGCCCATCGCCGAACAGTCCCACCACCCGGTCGGTCACCCGTTCCAGCACATATCGGTCGTGGGTGACCACGACCAGAGTCCCTGCCCAGGAGTCCAGGACGTCCTCCAGCGCGGTCAGGGTCTCCACGTCCAGGTCGTTGGTCGGCTCGTCCAGGACCAGGACGTTCGCCCCACCCATCAGCACGCACAACAGGCCCACGCGGCGACGCTGGCCACCGGAAAGCTCGCCCAGCCGGGTCCAGGAACGCTGACCGCCCAGCCCGAACGTCTCCAGCAGCGACGAGGCCCCGACGGTGCGTCCGGCGATCGTCACCTCACGGGCAACCTGCTCGACCGCCTCCAGCGCGCGCAGCCCCGGGTCGAGGGTGAGCCCGGCCTGCGGCAGGTACCCCAGGACGACGCTGGCCCCGCGAACCACCCGCCCGGACTGGGGCGCCAGCTGGCCGACCAGCAGTCGCAGCAGGCTGGTCTTGCCCGCACCGTTCGCCCCCACCACGCCCACCCGGTCACCCGGTCCCAGTCTCCAGGTGACCTGCTCCAGCAGCGAGCGTCCGCCCAGCCGCAGGCTCACGTCCTCCAGCTCCAGGACCGTACGGCCCAGGCGGGCAGCCGCGAAGCCGGCGAGCGCGACCCGGTCTCGTGGCGGCGGCTCGTCGGCGATCAGCGTCGCGGCCGCGTCCAACCGGAAGCGTGGCTTGCTGGTCCGGGCCGGCGCGCCCCGGCGCAACCAGGCCAGCTCCTTGCGCAGCAGGTTGGCCCGTCGCGCCTCGGTCGCCGAGGCGATCCGAGCACGCTCCGCTCGGGCCAGCACGTACGCGGCGTACCCGCCCTCGTAGGCGTCCACGGTGCCGTCGTGGACCTCCCACGTGTCCCGGCACGCGGCGTCGAGGAACCAACGGTCGTGGGTGGCGACCACCAGGGCTCCGCGGCGCAGCCCGGGAGCCTCGGTGAGGTACTCGGCCAGCCACCCGACGGCCTCCAGGTCCAGGTGGTTGGTCGGCTCGTCGAGGACCAGCAGCTGGTCGGTGCGACCCACCAATAACCGGGCGAGCTGCACGCGACGGCGCTCCCCACCGGACAAGGTCGCCAGCGAGGTGGTCGGGCCCTGCGGAAGCCCAGGCATGCCCACGCCGCCGAACAACCCGTCGAGCACCGAGCGGACCCGGGCGTCGCCGGCCCACTCGTGGACCTCGCGCCCGCCGACCACGTACTCACCGACCGTCGAGGCCCCGGCGGACAGGTCGACCCCCGGCAGGTCGACCCCGGCCAGCGCGGGTCCCAGAGCTGCCGGGTCGTCCCCACCCGGGTCCCCTTGGGCGAGCAGCCCTACGGAGACCCCCGCCATCCGCCAGACCCTCCCGGCGTCCGGGGTCTGTGCTCCGGCAAGCAGTGCCAGCAGCGTCGACTTCCCGGCTCCGTTGGGCCCCACCACCCCGATTCGATCCCCGGTCCGCACCCCCAGGCTCACCGCGTCCAGGAGCACCTGGGTGCCGTAGGCCTTGGTCGCCGCATCCAGGCCGACCAGCACCTCGGGCGGGCTCACGGCCGCTCCAGCGGACCAGGCTCGACCAGCAGCCGGGCGCCGTGCACCGGACCGTGCGCCCGCAGCACGCGATCACAGGACCCGGCACGCTCCAGCGACTCGGCCAGCGTACGGGCATGGTCGGCATCCCGGGCGAGCAGCGCGACCGTGGGCCCGGAGCCGGACACCAGTCCACCCAGCGCCCCACCTGACCGACCGAGCTCCAGCACCTGGGCGATCCCCGGTCGCAGGTGGGCCGCGGCCTGGTCGAGGTCGTTGCTCAACGACTGCCCGAGAGCCACGGCGTCCCCACTGCGCAGCGCGGCCATCAGCAGGGTGGACACCGCGGGCTCAGGGCGTACCCGGCCGGTGCGGAGCCGGTCGTGCTCGGCGAACACCTCCGGCGTGGACAATCCCTGCGTCGCCACGCCCAGCACCCAGTGGTACTGGCCGCGCGCGAGTGCCGCACTGAGCCGCTCACCACGGCCCAGGCCGACCGCGGTGCCGCCGAACAGTGCGAAGGGCACGTCCGAGCCGAGCTGGGCGGCCAGCCGCAGCAGCTCGGCGCGACCCACTCCGGTGCCCCACAGCGCGTCGCAGGCCACCAGGGCACCGGCGGCATCGGCACTGCCACCGGCCATCCCCCCGGCCACCGGGATCTGCTTGCGCAGCTCGAGCTCGACGTCCGCGGGCACCCCGGCGTGGCGGGCCAGGAGCACCGCCGCCCGGACCGCAAGGTTCTCACCGTCCACCGGCACCTGGTCGGCGTCCGGGCCGAACACGCTGATCGAGACCCCGTCGGCCCGCCGAGCCACCACGTCGTCGTACAGCGAGACCGCCTGGAACACGCTGACCAGGTCGTGGTAGCCGTCCAGACGCGTCGCGCCCACCGACAGCTGCAGGTTGATCTTGGCCGGTGCGTGCACCGTGACCTCGTCGACCGCGCTGGTGCCCGGACGCTCAGACATCGATGCCCTGCCCTCGGGCACCGGCGTCGGCCAGCCGGGCGAACTGGTCGATCGCCAGGGTCTCCCCCCGGGACATCGGGTCGATCCCGACACTGCGCACGAGCTCCTCGGCCCGAGCGGACGAACCCGCCCACCCGGCCAATGCACCCCGCAGCATCTTCCGACGCTGGGCGAACGCCGCGTCCACCGCCGCGAACACCTCGTCCCGTCCAGCCCGGCAGGCCGGCGGGGTCCGCGCAGCGAACCCGACCAGCCCCGAGGCCACCCGAGGCACCGGCCAGAAGACGCGGGCCGGCACCGATCCGGCCCGCCACGCCGAGGCATACCACGCCAGCTTCGCCGAGGGCACTCCGTACGCCGGCTCGCCGGGGGCCGCCGCGAGCCGATCGGCGACCTCGGCCTGCACCATCACCAGGCCGGCCCGCAGCCCCGGGAAGGCACCCAGCAGGTGCAGCACGACCGGCACCGCCACGTTGTAGGGCAGGTTGGCCACCAGCACGGTCGGCGCTCGACCGGGCAGCCCACGCAACCGGGTGGCATCGCTGGCGTGCACGGTCAGCCGGTCGGTGTGCCCCGGCAGCCGGTCGAGCACCGTCGCGGGCAGCGCCTCGGCCAGCACCGGGTCGATCTCCACCGCGTGCACCGCCGCAACCCGGGGCAGCAGCCCCAGGGTGAGCGAACCCAGGCCCGGGCCCACCTCAAGAACCACATCGTCGTCACGCAGCTGAGCCAGCCGGACGATGCGGCGCACCGTGTTGGGATCGATCACGAAGTTCTGTCCCCACCGTTTGGTGGGCCGCAGGTCCAGCCGTCCAGCGATCCGCCGCAGGTCGGCCGGGCTGAGCAGTCCGTCCGAACCTGGTTCCACCCGGTCATGCTACGGCCGGGGTCAGGCTGCCACCGCGATCGCCATCCCGACAGGTCAGCGGTAGAGCCGGGACCCGCAGACCGGCCACTGGCCGGCACCGGAGCGCTGGTAGAGCAGCTGAGCCCGGTAGGTCTGCTCAGCCGGAGATGCCTGGTTGGGCAGGCCGGAGCCACCGACCGACTGCCACGTGCCGAGCAGAAACTGGTAGAGCCCGTAGTACGGCCCCGACCAGTTCACCGCCGAGGGGTTCCCGCCGGACTCGCAAGCCGCCAGCCCCGCCCAGTCCAACCCGGACACCCCGGACCCGCCAGAGCTCTGGGCCACGTAGGAGATCGAGGCCACCGGCCGCCACGTCCCGTACGCGATCACCTGGGCGGTGGGCTGCACGCTGACGTTGGTGCCGATCAGCACATGCTTCGTGACGTGCCCGTTGACCAGGGTGTCGCGGTAGGTGAGGATCCGAAGCCCCAGCGCGCCAGCCTGCTCGACCCGACTGGTACCGGCCGCCACGTTGGGGTCGGGTTGGCGGGTCGTTGTATACGGGATCCACTGGTCGACGTTGACCAGCCGACCATGCACCCGGTCGACCGTGATCACCTGCCCCTCGCTCGGCGCGGCCGACAACGGGGCCGAGACGGTGTCGGCAGCACGAAGGGTGATGCCGAGCTGCGCAAGCACGCCACCCACCGTGGGTGAGCTCGTGCTCAGCACGTACCTCTTGCCGTCGGCCAGCACGGTCACCGGCACGGGCAGACGGACCGTCACGGCAAGACCGGTGCGCCCGATCGGCATCGACCGGGAGACCGAGACGTAAGCACCCTCAGCCCGCAGACCGAACTGGTCCAGAGCGCCCGAGACGCTGACCGCCGTCGTCCACACCGTGCTGGTCCGCCCGTCGACGGTCAGCCGTAGCGGGCGGCCGTACCGGACCAGCACCGTCTCGCCATCGTGCACCGGAGAGCTGGCTGATGGCCACACCGTGTCGTGCGGACCCACCGGGATCCCGGCCTGGGCGAGCATGGCGCCGACGGTCCGGCCGAAGCCGTGCACGTGGTGGGCGTGGCCGTCGACGGACACGGTCACGGAGTGCTCGAGGCCGATGTATGCCGTTGCGCCCGCAACCAAGCTGGCCATGACGGCGGCTTGCACGACGACAGCAAGGGGGCGAGCCGCCCGATGCGCAGGGCGGGCCCGGTGCAGGCCCGTGTGGTGGGCAGAGTTGCGGTGCCGGAGGTGGCGGATCCCGCTGCGCGGGTCGGGCTCCGCTGCCGAGCGGGGTGCCCGGGTCTGGTGGGGTGCTGAGAGGTGGTCCAGGTCGGTGGGCTGGGGTGACGGGAGTGACGGTGACAACGTGCTCGACACGGTGCTCCAGACCTCGCAGGTCCCGGGCAGGGGGGCACGCGTGGGCAGGATCCGACGCGCCACGGCACTCATGCCGCCGCGGCGCACGCGATCGGGACCTGCACCACCCGGAGCTTCCCCACCCCGGCGGTCAGGCGAGCGACGCTACCCCAGGCAGGACGGGTCCGCCAACCCTTCCGCTCAGTCTTGTGGAGGAACCGACACTCTCTGTGTGACCTCGACCACGTTGTGTGGGGGAGGAATATGGACGCAACGGGCTGGCTACCACCAAAGTGGAGGGAGCGGCTATTCCGCCTGGACCTGACCGTGTCCGGCATCCGCCGGCACGGGCGAGCTCCAGGGGCCGAAGACCCGTTCGCTGGTGGTCGCAATGGCCGCGCACAGCTCGTCGAGGTCCTCGTCACGCACCGTCGCCATCGCCCGCACGGTCCACGGGACCAGGCAGGACGCGTTCGGCCGCCCCCGGTAGGGCACCGGTGCGAGGAAGGGTGCATCCGTCTCGACCAGCACCTGCTCAGATCG
>JAJYSQ010000080.1 GCA_021793495.1 Actinomycetes bacterium | reverse complement strand
AAGTGATCACCACCTTCTGGCCGACCAGCGCATTGACCAGGGTGGACTTGCCGACGTGGGGTCGCCCGACCAGACCGACGAACCCCGATCGGAGTCCTCGGCCGGCACCGTCCCCCGGAGCCGGCTTCCCCGGCGACACGGTCACGACCGACCAGCCCGGCGCACCCACCGGAGGACACCGTCCGGGGCGGCACCGAACACCTCGACTGCCCCACCGCCGAGCTCCACCACCGCGCGAGCGTCCCGTGCGTCCAGGTCAGGAGGGTCGCCCACCAGGGCAGCGGCCTCCAGCCCCCCGGCCCCGCTGGCCACGGCCTGGGCCACCGCCAGGCGCAGGGCCGAGATGGCCAGGGTAGGCAGCGCGACCGTGCTGGCCACGTACGTGCGCCCGGTCTCGTCGCGCACCGCCGCCCCTTCGGGCGCTCCAGAACGCGCCCGGGCCGAACGCGCCAGGGCGATGATCTTCAGATCCTCGGCTGACAACGTGGCTGCGGGGTCCTCGGGGTCACACATCGACATGCTCCACATCGTCGCCGTTGCCACCCACCGCCGGTGCGGTGGTGGCAGAGGTCGTGACCAGCCAGGTGGCCACGCGGTTTCGCCGCCCCGTCGGGCCTTCGGCACGTATGAGTAGTCCCTCGACCTGTGCCTGCGCCCCGGGGATCGGTACCCGGCCCAACCGCTTCGCCACCAGTCCGCCGACGGTGTCCACATCGTCGTCGGGGATGCTCACTCCGAACAGCTCGGCGAAGTCGTCGACGCCCAGCCGGGTACTGACCCGTACCGATCCATCGGGCAGCCTCTCGACCGGCGCGATCTCGTGGTCGTACTCGTCGCTGATCTCCCCGACCACTTCTTCGACGATGTCCTCGATCGTGACCAGCCCAGCGGTACCGCCGTACTCGTCGACCACGATAGCCAGGTGGATGCGTGCGGCCTGCATCTCGCGCAACAGGTCGTCCACCGGCTTGGTCTCCGGGACGAACGTGGCCGGACGCATCTGGGACTCGACGCGCTCGGTCGCCTCGGACTCCCGGTACTCGAAGATGCGTCGCACCAGATCCCTGAGATAGGCGACCCCGACCACGTCGTCGGTTCCTCCCCCCACCACCGGGATCCGGGAGAACCCGGTGCGCAGGTGCAGGGACAGGGCCTGGCGCAACGTCCGGGTCCGCTCCAGCACGACCATGTCGGTGCGCGGCACCATGACCTCGCGGACCAAGGTGTCGCCCAGGTCGAAGACCGAGTGGATCATCTGGCGCTCGCCCGCCTCGATCAGGCTGTTCTCCCCCGCGAGGTCCACCAGGTCTCGAAGGTCCGCCTCGGTCGTGAACGGCCCCTGCCGGTAGCCGCGCCCCGGGGTCAAGGCGTTCCCCAGGGCGATCAGCAGCGCCGGCAGAGGCCCCAGCACCCGGGTGAGGGCGACCACCGGTCCGGCGGCAGCCAGCGCGACCGCCCCCGCGTGCTGACGGCCCAACGTCCGTGGTCCGACGCCCACGACCACGTAGGAGACCAGCACCATCGCCACGGCGGCCAGCCCGACCGCCTCCGGCCGGCGGTGGCGGGTCAGGTCCAGGGCGACGGTGGTCACCAGCACCGTGGCGAGAAGCTCACAGGCCACCCTGATCAACAGCACGACGTTGAGGTACCGGGGGGAGTCGGCTGTGATCGTCGCCAGCCGGGTGCCACCCCGCCGCCCGGAACGAGCTGCCTCGTCCGCATAGGAGCGCCCGGTCACCACCAGTGCGGCCTCGGCGGCCGAGGCGAGCCCGGCGACACCGACCAGCAGCACAGCGAGGACCAGCAGCCAACCGTCGTCCGCGGACATGCTCATGTCCTGGCGGCTCCTCCGGCCTGAGCCTGCTCACGCCACTCGGTCAGCAGGCGCTCCTGCAGCCCGAACATCTCGGCGTGCTCCTCGGGGTCGGCGTGGTCGTACCCGAGCAGGTGCAGCACCCCGTGGGTGGCCAGCAGCTCGAGCTCAGCCTGCCGACCATGTCCGGCCTCGGCTCCCTGCCGCTCGGCCACCTCGGGGCACAGCACGACGTCGCCGAGCAGCTCGGGGCCCGGCTCAGACCTTTCGGTACCGGCACGTCCCGGAGGCAGCTCGTCCATCGGGAAGGCCAGTACGTCGGTAGGACCCGGCTCGTCCATCCACCGCACGTGCAGCGCCTCCATGGTCGCCACGTCCACCAGCAGCACGGACAGCTCGGCCAGGGGATGGACACCCATCCGGTCCAGCACGTATCGACACACGCCCATCAAGGCCGTCTCGTCGACCGGGGTCCCGGACTCGTTCGCCACGTCGACCGTCATCGTCGTCTCACCCGCGCCGTCCGGCCCGACGGGGGGTCGACCGGTCGGCAGCCTCACGAGCCTGACGCTCGTCGTACCGACCGTACGCATCGACGATCGCCCCGACCAACCGGTGGCGGACCACGTCGTGGCTGCTCAGGTGGGAGAAGTAGACGTCGTCGAGGCCCTCGAGGATCTGGGTGACCAGCCGCAGGCCCGAGGGGGATCCCGACGGCAGGTCGGTCTGGGTGACGTCCCCGGTGACCACCATCCGGGCTCCGAAACCCAAGCGGGTCAGGAACATCTTCATCTGCTCGGCCGAGGTGTTCTGCGCCTCGTCGAGGATGATGAACGCGTCGTTGAGGGTCCGCCCACGCATGTAGGCGAGCGGGGCGACCTCGATGGTGCCTTGCTGGATCAACCGGGGGATGGACTCCGGGTCGACCATGTCGTGCAGGGCGTCGTACAGCGGGCGCAGGTACGGGTCGATCTTCTCGTACAAGGTACCGGGCAGGTAGCCGAGACGTTCCCCCGCCTCCACCGCCGGACGGGTGAGGATGATCCGGGAGACCTGCTTCGCCTGCAGGGCCTGCACCGCCTTGGCCATCGCCAGGTACGTCTTGCCGGTCCCCGCCGGACCGATGCCGAAGACGATGGTGTGCCGGTCGATCGCGTCGACGTACCGCTTCTGCCCCAGGGTCTTGGGCCGGATGGTCCGACCCCGGGTGGACAGCACGTTGAGGGTGAGCACCTCGGCAGGTCGCTCCACGGTCCGGGCGCGCAGCATGGCTGCCGAACGCTCTACCGCCTCGGGGGTCAAGGACTGCCCGGTCCGTACCACCGTGACCATCTCGTCGAACAACGCCTCCACCAGGGCCACGTCGCCAGCAGCCCCGGAGACGGTGACCTCGTTGCCCCGAACGTGCACCTGAGCACCACGGACGGCGTCCTCCACCACCCGCAACAGCTGGTCACGTGCCCCGAGCACGTTGACCATCGACAGACTCACCGGGATGGTGATCCGGGCCTGCGCCTGGGCCTGGGAAGCCTCCGCCGGGGATGGTTCGCAGGATCGCTGGAGCTCTGTCATGACGTGGCCGCTCGGCCTGCTCGACCTGCCCTCCGGTCTGGGTCCCAAGACCTGCCCATCGTAGGGGATCACACCGCCGGCTCGTCGGTGACCGAGGTCAGGTCGTCACCGGCGAAGGACAGCGGCACCCGGGTGAACGGGTACGTCGCCCAGGACAGCCCCGGCACCCGATCCTGCTGGTCGCGTACCCCGCCCAGCAGCTCGTCTCGATCCGGCCCCTGGGAGCCTTGCCAGACCGCCCCGTCGGGTTCGCGCTGCAGCCCGGAGCGGTGCGCGAGCATCCGACGCAGCGTCAACCTCCCCTGGCCGGTGCCGGGCAGGTGCTCCTCGAGGCGGTCGTCGAGATCCAGCAGCCCGTCGTCCCGGCACTGCATCAGGGTGACGGCCGTGAAGGTCTTGGTGATCGAACCGATCCGGAGCTGGGTGTCCGGTCCTGGCGGGATGTCCTCCGGTAGACCGGTGGTCCCGACCAGACCTGACCACTCGACGTGGCCGTCACGGACCACCCCGGCGGCCACGGACGCGGCCCGCCACGAGACCTGGGCGCCGGCGAGCTGTCGGTCCAGCTCGCCGGCGGGCGTGGGCGGGATCACCCGGGAGGCCAGGTCATCGGACGACCACCCAGCACGTGCAGGTGCACGTGAAACACGGTCTGGCCGGCGCTGGCCCCATTGTTGACCACCATGCGGTACCCGGTCAGACCGGCCGCGGAAGCGGCCATGTCGGCGGTGGCGACCAGCTCCCCGACAAGTCCCGGAGAACGGGCGACCAGATCCGAGAGGTCCCGGCGGTGGACGCGCGGGATCACCAGCAGATGCGTGGGGGCAACCGGACGGACGTCGCGGAAGACCACCGCGACCGGGGTGCTGCGCTCGATGGTGGCGGGCACCTGGCCGGAGACGATCCGGCAGAACAGGCACTCGGGATCGGCCGTCACCTCCATGCCCGCGTCGGTGACCGACTGGACCGGTTGCGGGCCCACCTCCAGGCCTGGCTCCTCGTCCCGTTCCACACCCGCCTCCCGATGACCTGTGGCCGTCCACGCCTGACCGCTGCACCCTGACCGTACCGAACGCACCCGGCCCCCACCGAGCTGGCCGCTGGCCAAGCAGGCCAATCGTGGACCACACTTTCACCATATCGGGGTCAAGCCGACGTCCGAGTTCGACGATGATGACCCGGGCGGGTGCGGGACGTGGAGGCTCAGGACATGGACGACGGCTGCGCACCGCGGGGCGACGAGACCGCGCCGGAGTGGCGGGTGGACCCAGCCGACGAGGCTGCGCGGCGCCGAGGCGGCTGGCGTGTCGTGGTCGCGGTGCTCGCCGTGCTCGCGATGGTCGTTGCGGCCGCCGGAGTCAGCTACCTGGCGCTCGGTGGTGGAGGAGGCACGACGACCGTCCCGGGCTCGGGACGGGACAGCTCGACGCCCCCGGGCTCGGGACGGGATGCGTCGGCAGCCGGGACGATGACCGTGCCCGTGTACTACCTGGGCGCGGTGGACGGCACCCCGACTGGGCGGCTGGCCCTGTTCCGTGAGTTCCACCGGGTCACCGGCACCGATCCGGTGGTTGCTGCGGTGAGCCTGATGCTCACCGGCCGGCCCGACGACCCGGACTACGCGACCCGCTGGCCGGCCGGGACCCGGCTGCTCGACGTCACCCGCCGCGGGAGCACCGCACAGGTCGACCTGTCGGCCGACGCCGCCACCGGCAGCCCGGAGGCCAGGGTGGCGGCGCTGTCCGTCGCCCAGCTGGTGTACACCGTGACCGGCGCCGACCCGACGGTGCGCAACGTTGCCCTGCGCATCGATGGACAGGTGGTGCCCCGGCTGTGGGGCCAGGTCCCGACGGCCGAGCCGTTGTCCCGGGCCCCGCGCATCGACGTAGAGGCACCGATCTGGCTGGTCTCCCCACCCGAAGGCGCCCGGGTGCCCGACCCGGTCACCGTGTCGGGGATCGCCTCGGTGTACGAGGCGCACGTCTCGTGGCAGGTTCTCGCCGGCGGCAGCGTGGTCCGCTCGGGGTACGTCACCGCCGCCGAAGCGGGCCCTGCCCGGGCTCCGTGGAGCGTCACGATCTCGCTGCCGTCGGGCAGCTACCAGGTGCGCGTCTTCGCAGCCTCCGCGGAAGACGGCTCGGTGATCGCGGCAGACTCCAAGAACATCACGGTGCGTTAGTCAGGACACCCCTGGCGAGCGGTGGCGCGCCACCGTGGTGTACGGCTGAGCAGTGCCGCCGCCGCGACCATCCCGGCCGCTACCGCCCGGACGACCTCCGGCCCCAGGCGCACCGGGTACGCCCCGGCGCGCCCCAGAGAGGCCACCTCCTCGTCGGTGAGCCCGCCCTCGGGGCCCACCACGACGACGAGGTCGCCCTGCTGAGGCACCACCAGGTCAACGAGCCACGCCGCGGCCTGCTCGTGCAGGACCACGGCCAACCCGGTAGCGGGGAGCCGCTCGATCAGCCCGGCCAGGTCGAGAGCCTCGGTGACCTCGGGCACCCAAGCCCGGCGCGACTGTTTCGCTGCCTCACGGGCCGCCGCCTGCCATCGGGCACGTCCGCGCTCGGCGCGCTGCTCCGGCCAGCGCACGACGCTGCGCGCTGCGGCGAACGGGACGATCTCATCGACACCGACCTGGGTGAGCAGGTCGACCGCGGTCTCGGCGTCCCTGACCAGGGACTGGGCAACCACGAGCCGTGGCCGGGCGATCGGCTCCACCCGGGAGCCGAGCACCTCGAGGCACAACCGATCCTTGTCGACGGTCACCACGCGGGTACGCACGACTCGCCCGTGACCGTCCCCCACCTCGACCAGCTCACCCGGCGCCACCCGGCGGACCCTCGCCGCATGCCGGCCTTCCGGCCCCTGCAGAGCCAGCTGCAGGCCACGTGCAGCCGGGCGACCAGGAACCCCCTGGACATCGTCGAGCTGGGCAGGATCCACCAGGAAACGCGGCAGGCTCACCCTCGCCCGACCCGGCTCAGCGGCCGTTGAACGCGTCGCGCAGCCGGCCGAAGAAGCCCTGCTGGCCCGGGGAGTACTGGCCGGCCGGCCGCTCCTCCCCGCGTAGCTCCGCGAGACGGCGCAACAGCGTCTCCTGCTCGCCGGTGAGCTTGGTCGGGGTGGCGACGTCGACATGGACCAGCAGGTCGCCTCGCCCGCCGCCACGCAACCGGGGCACCCCCTTGCCGATCAACGGGATCATCTGCCCGGGCTGCGTACCCGGCCGGATCGCTAACGGCTCGGTGCCTTCCAGGGTCTCCACCTCGATCTCGGCACCCAGGGCCGCGGCGGTCATCGGCAGGGTGACCGTGCAGTGCAGGTCGACACCGTGCCGCTCCAGCAGGGGGTGCGAGGTGACCACGATCTCGAGGTACAGGTCCCCGGCCGATCCGCCACCGGGGCCCACCTCGCCCTCGCCGGCGAGCTGGATCCGGGTCCCGGTGTCCACCCCGGCGGGAATCTTCACGGTCATGGTCCGACGGGTGCGTACCCGCCCGTCCCCGGCGCACTCCGGGCAGGGACTCGGGATGACCGTGCCGAACCCCTGGCAAGCCGCGCAGGGGCGGGAGGTCATGACCTGGCCGAGAAACGAGCGGGTGACCTGGGAAGTCTCACCCCGCCCACCACAGATGCGGCACGCTGCCGGCTCGGTGCCCGGTGCCGTCCCGGCCCCGTGGCAGCTCGGGCAGGCCACGGCGGTCTCGACCTTGATCTCCCGGGTGACCCCGAACGCC
>JAJYSQ010000079.1 GCA_021793495.1 Actinomycetes bacterium | reverse complement strand
CCGACTTGCCCCGGATCACCCCACTGGGGTCGCAGTAGAGGAAGCGGACCAGCCGGATGTCGTCGGCAGCCACCGCGCCGAGCAGGCCGGCCTCGTCACTCGGCGGGACCGGGGCACTGGGCGGGACCGGGGCACTCGGCGGGACCGGCGGCGTCACGATTCCTCCAGGTGGTAGACCCGCCGGGCGTTGCCCGCCGCGACCGCATCGATGACCCGGCGAGCGTCGGCCGAGCTCCACCGGTCGTCGTCGACCCAGCGCCCGAGCACCGCGGCGATGGCACGCCGCCACAGCAGGGCCCCCAGGTAGTGCAGCTCGGCCGGCCCCCACGCGTCGGAGGAGTAGAGCAGCTTGCCGAAGGGGGCAAGCTCGAGAGACTCGGCAACCAGGCTGTCGGCACGGGCGCCCAGGTAGGTCACCCCCAGCCCCACGTCGAGGTAGACGTGAGGGAACACCCGCGCCAGGTACCCGGCGTGGCGATGGTACGGGTAGCAGTGCAACAGCAGCACGTCCACCCCGCGCGGCTCCACCGCACGGATGAAACCGGTGAGCAGCGCCGGGTCGGACCGGTGCAGGTCCAGATCCGGATCACCGAAGCCGGTGTGCACCTGGATCGGCAGGCCTCGATCCACAGCGGCCCACAACAGGCGGCGCAGCAGCACGGGGTCGCTGACCCGGTAGGTCCCGCTGGCCTCGGCAGCGGACAGCCACGCACCGGCGGCGGCACGCACCTCGGCCGGGTCGGGCGGCGTCGGGTCGATGTCCAGCCCGTACCGGTAGGCCAGCACACTCTTCACCCCGACGGCGTCAGCGGACCGGGCCCACAGGGCCTCGACGAACCGATCGGCGAACTGCGCGGCCGACACGCCTGAGGCGCCGACCTCCTCGGCGACCGACTCGAGCCGGACGACCTCGGCGGTCCGTGCTCCGCTGGCCGCGGCCATCCCGGCCGGGCCGAGGAGCTCCCCGCCTCGGTACCCGGTGTCCACCAGGAAGCGGTCCACCCCCGCGGCACTCAGGAACCGGCGGTTCACCTCCGCCGCCCCGAGCTCGAGGCGCCGTCGGGTGTATGCCACGGGACCGGCGTACGCCGGGAGGTCCAGCACGGGGGCGCACCAGCGACGCAGGGCGAACCCCAGCTGGGAGTCCCACCAGCTCACGCCCGGCGGCGCCGGCCGGTCGGTCTCCGCCAGATGACGGCCGAGGTCGTCCACGTCACCCGGATCGTCCGCCAGAGCGCCGTGCACGTGATGGTCGACCAGCCGGACCGATGCGGCGAGCTCGGCCAGGTCGAGGGAGCTGTCGGGGATGCCAGGCATGTTCCCTCCTCCCACTCACCACTCGCGCGCTCGAGGCCGTGCCGACGACAGCGTCGCGTGATGCGTGCCGATGGGAGCGAATGAAACACTTCGCACGACGTACGGGTCAAGGGCCCCTGGTGAACAGTTTGTTTCGTCTCCTCCGCTCATCGTCGCCGTCGTCCTCGGCCGCCTCGTCGCAGCCGCCGGCAGCTCACGCCAAGGTCACGTCCCCGGAGGCCTCCTCTGCCTCGCTCAGCCGACGCTGGGCCGCCGTGCCCAAGCGGGCCAGCACCCCAGCGATGACGATCTCGACGACGGCGAACGCGGGGACCAGGCTGTCGAACGGGCTGGCGCCCTCCACCCGGACGGACAGCACCAGGTCGGCGACGTCCGCGGCCGGGGACAGCCACGGATCGGTGACCAGCACCACGCTCGCCCCTCGCCGGTGGGCACCCCGAGCCAGCTCGACCACGTCGCGCTGGTAACGGCGGAAGTCGAACACGACGACGACATCGCGACGCCCCGTGTCGACCAGGAACGCCGGCACGGTGTCCGGTCCCAGGTGCAAGGACCGGGTGTCCGGACGCATCACCCGCAGGTGCAGGTCCAGGTACTCGGCCAGCACGTGGGACAGGCGGCCGCCGACACTGGTGACCCGTCGGCGCGGGTCGCCGAGCAGCTCGACCAGCGACGCCAGGTCGGCCTCGGGCAGGGCGCCGAACGTCTGGTGCAGGGCCCGGTCGGCCACCCGCAGGCCGAGGGCCCGCAGCCCCCCGGAAGGGTCGGCCTCGGGTCGTGCGGGCAGCTCCATCGGGGGGGCGGTCCGGACCTCGACCTCCTCGAGCAGCGCATGCTGCAGCTCCCGGTACCCGCGGTACCCGAGGCGCGCCGCGAACCGTACGACCGTGGGCGTGCTGGCCCCGGCGCGCTCGGCCAGCCGCGACGCCGACTCCAGGCCGGCGCTCGGATAGTGGGCGAGCAGCGCCCGCGCCACCCGGCGCTCAGCGGCCGGCATCGGCTCCAGCCCGGCCCGTACCCGCTCGGCGACCGAGGCGTACCCACCCGTTGCCACCGCGCTCCCTCCGCCGCCACCCGGCCCGCCGATGCGCGGATCCTGCCACCTACCTCGGTCCTCACGACGCTCAGGGCGGCCCGGGAACCCCACCCTGCGCGCCACCCGGCACACCGGCGTGCGCGCCGGCTGCGACCAGCACCAGCGAAGCGCCCACCAGCCCCAGCCCGACCACCGCCACCGGGCCCAGCCGCTCGCCGAGGACCACGACGCCGAGCACGGTGGCCACCGCGGGCTCCAGCAGCCCGAGCGTGCTGGCCGTGGCCACCGGGGTGCGGCGCAGGGCCCGGGCGTAGAGCAGGTAGGCGAGCACCGTGGTCACCAGGCCGAGGTAGGCGGCGGTGAGCAGGCCCCGCGGCGAGCCGAGCCAGCCGGGCCCGGTGCCCACCATGACCGGCAGGAGCACCACGCCGGCCCCGCCGAACAGCACCGCGACCACCCCGCGCCCCGGCACCCCGGCAACGATCAGCCGGGAGGAGATCACCGCGTACGAGGCGTAGCACAACCCGGCCAGCAACCCCAGCAGCACGCCAGCGGGGACCACCCCGCCCGTACGGCCCGCCGCGGTCAGCAGCGACGCCCCGGCGACCGCCCCGGCGGTCGCCGCCCACCACCGCGGCCCCAACCGGTCCGATCCGGTCAGCCGGGCCAGCAGACCGGTGAGCACCGGTGCGCTGCCGATCGCGACGACCGTGCCCACCGCCACCCCGGTGCGAGCCACGGCGGAGAAGAACGCCTCCTGGTAGCCGGCCACCCCGGCCACCCCGGCCAGCAGCACCGCCCACCGGCGCGGCCCTCCGGTCAGCGCGGTGCGCAGCGCGCCGCCCGGCAGGCCGATCAGTGCCAGCACCAGACCGCCGACCACGAGCCGGGCGGCCCCGACCGCCAGCGGGTCGACCTGCCCGGCGCCAAGTGCCTGCGCGGTCCCCGTGGTGCCCCACAGGGTCGCCGCCAGCAGCACCGCGGCGGGTCCGCGCAGGATCTGCCGCCCGGCCGGGGCGACGGGCCTTCTCTCCAACGAGCCGACGGGCATAGTCTGCACGGTATCCGGGGGACCATCGAGGAGGTCGCAGATGCCCAGGCGCGTACGGCTGACCGAGCCTTTGGTACGACAGGACGGGCGGCTACGTCCGGCCTCCTGGGACGAGGCGCTGGACCGTGCCGCCGCGGCGTTCGACGAGGCCCGCGCCACCGGACCCACCACGTCCTTCGGCATGTTCAGCTGCTCGAAGGCGACCAACGAGGTGAACTTCATGGCCCAGAAGTTCACCCGGGCGGTGATGGGCAGCAACAACATCGACAGCTGCAACCGAACTTGACACGCCCCTAGCGTCGTCGGTCTGGCGGCGGTGTTCGGTGCCGGTGGTGGCACCAGCTCGTACGAAGAGGCCGAGCATGCCGACCTCATCGTGCTCTGGGGGTCGAACGCGCGCGAGGCGCACCCGATCTACTTCCACCACGTGCTGGCGGGGATCCACCGCGGAGCCCGACTGATCGTGGTCGACCCACGGCGGACCAGCTCGGCTGCGTGGGCGGACGCGTGGCTGGGCCTGGATGTCGGATCGGACATCGCGCTGGCCAACGCGGTCGGTCGCGAGATCATCCATGCCGGGTTGGTGAACGAGACGTTCGTCGCCCGGGCCACGTCCGGTTACGACCAGTACGCCCGCAGCGTCGAGCCGTACACGCTCGACCGTGGCGAGCGGCTGACCGGCGTGCCGGCAGCGATGATCACCGACCTCGCGCACCGGTACGCCCGGGCCGACCGGGCCCAGCTGTGCTGGACCCTGGGCATCACCGAGCACCACAACGCGGTGGACAACGTGCTGGCGCTGATCAACCTGTCGCTGCTCACCGGCCACGTCGGCCGGTACGGCTCGGGGCTCGTCCCGCTGCGGGGACAGAACAACGTCCAGGGCGGCGGGGACATGGGGGCCATCCCCAACAAGCTGCCGGGCTTCCAGGACGTCGAGACCGACGCGGTGGCTCGCGCCCGGTGCGAGCAGCGCTGGGGGGTCGGGCTACCCGCGCACCGCGGCTGGCACCTGGCCCAGATGTTCGATGCGATGGCCGACGGCCAGCTGCGTACCTTGTTCGTCCTGGGGGAGAACCCCGCGCGCTCCGAGGCCGACCAGCACCGTACCGTCGAGCTGCTCACCGGGCTGGACCACCTGGTCGTCCAGGACATCACCCTGACCGAGACCGGCGAGCTGGCCGAGGTGGTCCTGCCGGCGACCGCCGCGTGGGCGGAGGCCGACGGAACCGTCACCTCCAGCGAGCGACGCGTCCAGCGCGTCCGACGGGCCCTGACCCCCCCGGGCTCGGCCCGTGACGACATCGAGATCCTCGTCGAGCTGGCCCGGCGACTGGGTCACGAGTGGGGCCACCCGAGCGCCGAGGAGGTGTGGGACGAGGTGCGCGCGCTGTCCCCGATGCACGCCGGGATGAGCTACCCGCGGCTGGCCAGCACCGGCGGGCTGGCCTGGCCCTGTCCGGACGAGCAGCACCCGGGCACGCTGTTCCTGCACGCCCGGCTGTGGGCCGAGGACGAGTCCGAGCGCGGCCCGCGCGCCGAGTTCCACCCCGTGCCGTTCGATCCCCCGCTGGACCAGCTCACCGACGAGTTCCCGATCCGGCTGACCACCGGCCGCCGGCTGGACTCGTTCAACACCGGGGTCGCCTCCGGCGGGATGCGCAGCCCGCTGCGTCGCCGAGAAGCCCTCGGGCTCAGCCCGGCCGATGCCGAGCGGCTCGGCGTGACCGAGGACGAGGTCGTCCGGGTCACCTCCCGGCGCGGCGCGGTGCTCGCCCCGGTGCACGTGGACCCCGGGTTGCGAGCCGGGCTGGCCTTCCTCACCCCGCACTTTCCCGACCAGGTCGCCACCAACGTGCTCACCGCCGACGCGTGGGACCCCGCGTCCGGGACCGCAGAGTTCAAGGCCACCGCGATCCGGGTGGAACGGCTCGACCAGGCCCCGGACGACGACCGGGCGAGCCAGGCGGTCGGTGCCCGATGGACCTGAGGTTCACCGGCGGGTCACCGACCCCCGCCGAGCGCGCCGCGGTGGACTCGGTCCTGGGCCCGGCCGAGCAGCCGCCGCTCACCGGGCACGCGGCTCGGGCCCGCCGGACGCTGTTGCTGCCGGTGCTGGTGGCGCTGACCGACCAGGTCGGCACGATCACGCACGCCGCGCTGGACCACGTCGGCCAGCGGCTGAGCGTGCCGCCGGCCGAGGCGTACGGGGTGGCCAGCTTCTACGAGCTGCTCTGGACCGGGCCCCGACCGCGAACCGTGGTGAGCGTCTGCGACGACATCGCCTGCCGCAGCCAGGGGGCCGAGAAGCTGTGCGCGGCACTGGAGGCCGCGGTCGGGCCGGCGGTCGAGCGGCCGGGCTCCTCGACCGCGGAGTTCGGCTGGCGGCGCAGCCCCTGCCTGGGACGGTGCGAGTCCGGGTCGGCCGCCCTGGTCCAGCACGCGCCGGGGGGCGCAGCGATCGCCCTGGCCCCGGTCAGTGCCGAGGAGCTGCTCGCGCTGCGCACCCCCGCCGGGCTCGCCGCAGCCCGCACCCGCGCGCCGGCCCCGGCGAGGACCGTGGCCCCGCAGACCGTCACCGCCCGCGACCAGCTCCGGCTGCTGGCCCGGGTCGGGTTGGTCGACCCGGGGTCGGTGGACTCCTACCGGGCCCACGGCGGCTACCAGATGCTGCGGCGCGCCCTGGCAGCGGGACCCGCCGCGGTCGTGCGCGAGCTGCGCGAGGCGCGGCTGCTCGGCCGCGGTGGCGCAGCGTTCCCCACCGCCGCCAAGTGGGAAGCGGTGGCCGCCGCACCGACGCGACCGCACTACGTGGTGGCCAACGCCGACGAGTCCGAGCCCGGCACCTTCAAGGACCGGGTGATCATGGAGAACGACCCGTACGCGCTGATCGAGGCGCTGACCATCGCCGGGTGGGCAACGGCCAGCGAGCAGGGGTACGTCTACGTCCGCGGCGAGTACCCCCAGTCCGAGGCGGCGCTGCGGCACGCGGTGGACCAGGCACGTGCCCGAGGGCTGCTCGGCCCCGACGTGCTGGGCAGCGGGTTCGCCTTCGACATCGAGGTGCGCCGTGGGGCCGGGGCGTACATCGCGGGAGAGGAGACCGCACTGTTCGCCTCGATCGAGGGGCAACGGCCCGAGCCGCGCAACAAGCCGCCCTACCCAGCCGCGGTCGGGCTGTTCGCCCGGCCCACCGCGGTGAACAACGTCGAGACGCTGATCAACGTCCTGGAGGTGCTGCGCCTGGGGGCGGCGCCGTACACCCGCCTGGGTACGCAGCGGTCCAGCGGCACCCGGCTGTTCTGCCTCAGCGGCGCGATCACCCACCCCGGGGTGTACGAGGTGGAGCACGGCACGACCCTGCGCACGCTGCTCGCCCTGGCTGGAGGGGTGCCCGCCGGGCGTGCCCTGCGAGCCGTGCTGCTCGGCGGCGCAGCCGGGTCGTTCGTCGCGGCCGACCAGCTGGACCTGCCGCTGAGCTTCGAAGGGGCAGCGGCCGCCGGCACCACCCTGGGGTCGGGCGTCGTCCTGGTCCTGGACGACCAGGCCGACGTCGGCGAGCTGCTGGTGCGCATCGCCCGGTTCTTCCGAGACGAGTCCTGCGGCCAGTGCGTGCCGTGCCGGGTCGGCACCCAACGACAGGTGGAGCTCGTCTCCCGGATCACCCGGCGTGCCGCCGATGGGCCGGCACACCCGGTGCCAGTGCCGGTGCTCGACCCGCACGCCGACCGGGCGG
>JAJYSQ010000078.1 GCA_021793495.1 Actinomycetes bacterium | reverse complement strand
TCAGCGCCGACGTTGGTGCTCGCCAGCCACCTTGACCACCAGCGTGTCATACGAAGCGGCCGTACGAGCCTCTGTGGCGCGATCTTACGACATGCTGGTGGTCAAAGTAGGGGTGCCGGTCGCGAGCCGGGCAGCCGGGCAGGCAAACTCGGCGGACGAGCACCAGGATGAAGATCACGGACCCGCTGGACGACGCGACGATCGACCTGTGCATCGGAGCGGGTCGATCCGCCAGCAGGGAGCGTCGCGGCCGGAACCTGGCCGCACGCGTCCGTTGCCACTACCCCCGGCGAGCCCGTCACCCGGTGCGCGAGGGGGGAGTTGAACCCCCACACCCTTTCGGGCACAGGAACCTGAATCCTGCGCGTCTGCCTATTCCGCCACTCGCGCGAGCGCGGCGTCAGGCTACCACGCAGGCCCGCCAGGACGGCTGGGCCCGCCCGCACCGCGGGAGGGCTGGCAAAGGTTACGATCTCACGAAGTACCCCACCCTCGGGCGAGGATACGCCCGAGGGTGGCTACTGCGCACGCCCTCGTCCGGACCGCATCCGGGCGAGACCCAGGACCACGCGACACCGTCACAGACACAGGAGACCAGCAACAGCACCCTCGCTGCGCCGGGTGATCCCGACGTTTCGCCCCGCGGCGACTGGCCAGGATGGAGGATCAGGTGGGTGTCCTGTCCCGGTTCGAACGACGCATCGACCGGCTGGTCAACGGCACGTTCGCTCGTGCCTTCAAGTCCGAGGTCCAGCCGGTGGAGATCGCCTCAGCGCTGACCCGCGAGTGCGACGACAAGGCCGCGATCGTCGCTCGAGGGCGGACCATGGTGCCGAACACCTTCCGCGTGGAGCTCGGCCCGCACGACCACGAGCGGCTGGCCATGTACCTGGACCCGCTGTCGGACGAGCTGGCCGAGATGGTCGAGGAGCACGCCGACGAGCAAGGGTACTCGTTCGTCGGGCCGGTCACGGTGGGTTTCGCCCGGGAGCAGGAGCTGGAGACGGGGGTGTTCCGGATCCGCAGCTCAGCCGTCTCCGGGCCGCGACCCGCGTCCAGCCGTTCGAGCCGGAGCCAACCGGAGCCGGCCGTCGAGGTCGTACGGATCACCGCCCCGGCCGCTTCCGACGGTGTCGGCTACCCGGCGACGCGGGGACACGCCGATGCGCGACACGCTCCCTGGTTGGACCTGGGCGACGGCACGTATGCCTTGACCCGCCAGGTCACGGTCATCGGCCGGGGCGCCGAGGCCGACCTTCGGCTGGAGGACCTCGGGGTCAGCCGGCGGCATGCCCGGATCGAGCGCAGCCCGGAGCACACCGTGATCACTGATCTCGGGTCGACGAACGGCATCCTGGTCGACGGCGAGCGCGTCGACACCGCTGTGCTCACCGACGGGACGGCGATCGTGCTCGGTGCCACCCGCGTGGTGTTCCGCGAGAGCTCCCCCGGCCGGGACCGGTAGGCGGGAATGTCTCAGCTCACCCTGACGATCGTCAAGATCGGGTTCCTTGCTCTGCTCTGGTTGTTCGTGCTCAGCGCGATCTCCGTGATGCGCTCCGACCTGTTCGGCACCCGGGTCGTGCAGCGCGTCGTGAGCACCCGGGCGTCCAAGGGGTCCTCCCGCCCGGCCACCACGAGTTCTCGCAGCCGCCGGGAGGGTTCCCGCCGCCGCGGCAAGGCGGTTCCGCATCAGCTCGTGGTGACCGCTGGTCCGCTGGCAGGTACGGCCGTCACCCTCTCGGAGGCGCCCGTGGTGATCGGCCGGGCTCCGGAGTGCACGTTGGTGCTCGACGACTCGTACACCTCCAGCCGGCACGCGCGGCTGCGTCCGACCGAGGACGGCACCTGGACCGTGGAGGACCTGGGCTCGACCAACGGGACGTACCTCGGCCCGACCAAGGTGAGCTCGCCCACCGTCGTGCCGGTCGGCGAGCCGATCCGTATCGGCAAGACGGTCCTGGAACTGCGGCGCTGACGTGGCCCTCGCCCTGCGCTACGCGGCGCGCTCCCACGTCGGCCTGGTCCGTGATGGCAACGAGGACTCCGGGTACGCCGGGCCACGGCTGCTGGCGGTCGCCGACGGGATGGGCGGGGCGGCCGCCGGAGAGGTGGCCAGCTCGGTGACCATCGCGGCCCTGTCCGCCCTGGACGAGGACTCCCCCGGCCCCGACCTGCTGGACCGGCTGACCACCACGGTGGACGCGGCAAACGAACGCTTGCACGAGCTGATCGAGACCGACCCGTCGCTCACCGGGATGGGCACCACGTTGACCGCGCTGCTGCGATCCAGCGGTCGGGTCGGGCTGGTGCACATCGGCGACTCCCGTGGATACCTGTTGCGCGACGGCGAGCTGGTGCAGCTCACCCACGACCACACCTTCGTCCAGAGCCTGGTCGACGCCGGTCGGATCACCGCCGAGGAAGCCGGCCAGCACCCCCAACGGTCGCTGCTGATGCGAGCCCTGGACGGTCGGGGCACCGTCGAGCTCGACCTGTCGATCCGCGAGGCCCGCGAGGGCGACCGCTACCTGGTGTGCACCGACGGGCTGACCGTCGTGGTGAGCGAGGAGACGCTGGCGGACACGTTGCGCCAGCACGCCGACCCCGGGCAGGCCGCCGACGAGCTGGTCGAGCTGGCCCTGCGCGGTGGCGCGCCGGACAACGTGACCGTCGTCGTGGCCGACCTCGTCGACGTCGGCACCGCCCCCCCGGAGAGCCCCGAGGTCGTCGGGGCCGCGAGCGCGGCCGCCGACACCCCCACGATCCGGGTGGACGGGCCCCGGGACTCGTCCGCGATGCGCGCGGCCCGCCTCGGCCGGGCACCGGCCGGCACCGTGGACATCCCGGTCGATCCGCGGCCGCGCACCCACCACCGCCCCCGGCGCTGGCCCCGGCGGGTCGCGGTCCTGGTGGTGGTCGTCCTGGTGCTGGCCGGGGCCACGATCGCCGGGCTGCGCTGGATCGGCGAGCAGTACTACGTCGGCGCCCACCGCGGCCAGGTGACCGTGTTCCAGGGCGTGCCCACCGGCCTGGGACCCGTGCACCTGTCCCGGGCGTTCCTGGTCGAGGACGTGCCGGTGTCGGCGCTACCGGTCTACGAGCGGCAACGGGTGGAGTCGACCATCCCGGCCACCAACCTGCCCGATGCGCTCCAGATCGTCGCGAGACTGCGCGCCGAGCTGGCCAGCACGACACCAGGGAGCAGCCCGTGACTACCGTGGCCACGCTGACCCCACCCACCCTCACCCCGCAGGGTGGGCGCCGCCGCCGCGGCATCGAGCTGATCATGCTCGGCTTCGCCATCGTGCTGACCCTCGCGGCCTACTCCGCGGTCCAGATGGGAGTCCTCGGCCGCTACCCGACCGACCTGCCGGTGGTCACGGCCTACCTGGTCGCGTGCGCCGGGGTGGCGCACCTCGCGGTCCGCCGGCTGGCACCGTACGCCGATCCGGTGATCCTGCCGGTGGCCTTCGCCCTCAACGGACTTGGCTTGGTGCTCATCCACCGGCTGGACCTGGCGGCGAGGGCTGGCCTGGGCAGCCTGCTGCCCAGCGGCGATGCTGGTCGGCAGATGATCTGGACCGCGCTGAGCATCCTGCTGTTCGTGGCCGTGCTGGGCGTCGTCCGCGACCACCGGCTCCTGCAGCGGTACACCTACACCGCGATGGTCCTCGGCCTGGTCCTGCTGCTGCTGCCGATGCTGCCGGTGATCGGCACCCAGGTGAACGGCGCTCGGATCTGGATCCACCTGGGCCCGTTGTCCTTCCAGCCCGGGGAGATCGCCAAGGTCGTGCTCATGGTGTTCTTCGCCGGGTACCTGGTGGCCAAGCGGGAGGTGCTCACCCTGGCCAGCCGTCGCGTGCTGGGCGTGGACCTGCCACGGGCGCGGGACCTCGGGCCGATCCTGGTCGCCTGGGCGGCCAGCGTGCTGATCCTCGTCGGCCAGTCCGACCTGGGCACGTCGCTGCTGTTCTTCGGCGGCTTCGTCGCGGTGCTGTACGTAGCCACCGAGCGGCTGAGCTGGATCCTGATCGGCATGGTCTTGTTCGTGGCCGGGTCCTGGTTCGCCGTCATCACCTTCGCCCATGTCGCCGAACGCTTCCAGATCTGGCTGCACCCGTTCCGGTACGCCGAGAACCAGAGCTACCAGCTGGTCCAGGGGCTGTATGGCTTCGCCGCCGGCGGTATCCTCGGTCGAGGTCTGGGCCGTGGCATGCCCGAGCTCGTGCCGTACGCCAAGACCGACTTCATCGTCGCCACCATCGGTGAGGAGCTCGGACTGACCGGGCTGATGGCGGTGCTGGTGCTCTACCTGGTTCTGGCCGAGCGCGGGCTGCGCAGCGCCTTGGGGGTCCGCGATACCTTCGGCAAGCTGCTCGCCGCCGGCCTGACCTTCAGCCTGGCACTCCAGGTCTTCGTCGTGGTGGGCGGGGTCACCCGGCTCATCCCGCTGACCGGGCTGACCACCCCGTTCCTGTCCTACGGAGGCTCCTCGCTGGTCACCAACTATGTGCTCATCGCCCTGCTGCTGCGGATCTCGGATGCGGCCCGGCGTCCGGCCCCGACCGCCACGCCCGCCACGCCCGCCACGGTAGCCATCACCGGTGACGCCCCGACCCAGGCGGTGCGCACATGAACCGCCCGCTGCGCCGGCTGGCCCTGGTGGTCCTGCTGATGATGGGCGCCCTGTTGATCAACGTGAACTACCTGCAGGCCGTCGCCGCCGGTTCGTACGCCAACAAGCCGGGCAACGTGCGCACGATCTACGACGAGTACGCGCTGCAGCGCGGACCGATCATCGTCGACGGCGCACCGATCGCCGAGTCGGTGAAGACTTCCGGCCGGCTGACCTACCTGCGCACCTACGCGAACGGGCCGATGTACGCCCCGGTCACCGGTTTCTACTCCCTGGTGTATGGCACGTCCGGGATCGAGGCAGCGGAGAACTCGATCCTGTCCGGTTCCTCCAGCAACCTCTTCGTCAGCCGGCTGCGCGACCTGCTGACCGGCCAGGCCCCGCGTGGCGGCAGCGTCACCCTGACCCTGAACGCGGCGGCGCAGAAGGCTGCCTACGACGGCCTGGCCGGGCGCGCCGGCGCGGTGGTGGCCATCCAGCCCTCGACCGGGGCGATCCTGGCACTGGCGTCCAGCCCCTCGTACAACCCGAACCTGCTCAGCAGCCATGACCCGCAGTCGATCACCAAGGCCTGGCAGTCGCTGCAGGTGGATCCGTCCAACCCGATGCTCGACCGGCCGCTGACCCGCACCTACCCGCCGGGGTCGACCTTCAAGATCGTGACCACTGCCGCCCTGCTGGCCTCCGGGCGGTTCACCCCGACCACGCCGGTCCCCGGACCCGCAGCCCTGCCGTTGCCGGGCACCTCGATCACCCTGCCGAACGAGGACAAGCAGCCGTGCACCCCCGGTCAGACGATGACCACGATGGCCCAAGCCTTCCGCTTCTCCTGCAACGCGACCTACGGGTACATGGCGATGAAGGTGGGCTGGCAGGCGATCTACCACCAGGCGTCGGCGTTCGGCTTCGGTCACTCGTGGATGATCCCGATGGCATCGGCACCCAGCGTCTTCCCGCAGAACCTGAACCTGCCTCAGACCGCGCAGTCGGCGATCGGCCAGTTCGACACGGCGGCCACCGCGCTGCAGATGGCGGTGACCACCGCTGCCATCGCCAATCATGGGACCGTGATGAATCCCTACCTGGTCTCCCAGGTGCAGGGTCCCGACCTGGCGATCCTGTCCCGGACCCAGCCCAGCGTGTACGACCAGGCCACGACGCCGCAGATCGCCGCGGAGATCACCGACATGATGGTCTCGGTGGTGCAGTCGGGCACCGGGGTCAACGGGGCGATCCCCGGCGTCTCGGTGGCCGGCAAGACCGGGACCGCCCAGCACGGTGGGAACCAGCGGCCGGACGCCTGGTTCGTCGCCTTCGCGCCATCGGCGAACCCTCAAGTCGCCGTCGCTGTCCTGGTGGAGAACGGTGGTGGACCGAACGGACCCTCGTTCGTCAGTGGCAACGGGCTGGCGGCGCCGATCGCCAAGTCCGTCATCGAGGCGGTGCTGGGCAAGTGACCCGAGCCTCACGCCGGATCTCGCGGAAGGGATCATGATGGAGACCGGACGTCTGCTCGGTGGCCGCTACCAGCTCGGCGAGGTCATCGGCCGTGGCGGGATGGCCGAGGTGCACAAGGGCCACGACGCGCGGCTGGACCGTACCGTCGCGATCAAGCTGCTGCGTGCCGACCATGCCCCGGACCCGGGCTTCCAGGCGCGCTTCCGCCGCGAGGCCCAGTCCGCCGCGTCGCTGAACCACCGCGCCGTCGTCGCCGTGTACGACACCGGCGACGACCCGGAGCCCGACGGTGGCTCGATCCCTTTCATCGTCATGGAGTACGTCGAGGGGACCACGCTGCGCGACCTGCTCGGCTCGGGACGACGGCTGCTCCCCGAGCGCGCCCTGGAGATCGTCGACGGCATCCTCGGGGCCCTGGACTACAGCCACCGGCACGGCATCGTGCACCGGGACATCAAGCCGGCCAACGTGATGCTCACCCGCAGTGGCGACGTGAAGGTGATGGACTTCGGCATCGCCCGGGCGCTGTCCGACGTGTCCGCGACGATGACCCAGACGTCCGCAGTCATCGGCACCGCGCAGTACCTGTCACCGGAACAAGCCCGCGGGGAGGCTGCGGACGCCCGCAGCGACCTGTACGCCACCGGCTGCCTGCTCTACGAGCTGCTCACCGGCCGCCCACCCTTCATCGGGGACTCCCCGGTCGCCGTGGCCTACGCGCACGTCAACGAGGCCCCACCCCCACCCTCATCGCTGGACCCGGACATCTCCCCGTCCTTGGACGCCATCGTGCTCAAGGCGCTGGCCAAGGACCGTGCCGACCGCTACCAGAGCGCTGCGGAGATGCGGGTGGACGTAGAACGGGCGCTGCGTGGCATCCCGGTGGCCGCCCCGACCCCCGTCGTCGGCGGCACACCGACGATGCGGATGGCGACGGTCGCACGCACATCAGGAGCGAACCCAGGCACCGAGGTGCTGCCGGTGAACCCCTCGGGGCCCGCCCCTCGTCGGCACACCGGGACGTGGGTGGTGCTGGGCGTGCTCGCCCTGGCCGTCCTCGTCCTCGG
>JAJYSQ010000077.1 GCA_021793495.1 Actinomycetes bacterium | reverse complement strand
GTGAAAGCGTCCGGCCAGCTCACATGTACGAGCGACGCCGAAAGGCCGTGACGTCGCTAGGAGACAGCCGAAACCACTCGCCGTTGGCCCGCTGCGCCGCGAACCGACGGTGCCAGTACGCCTCGATGCCGCTTGGATCGTCCGTCTCAATGACGTGTACGACGTCGTGCTTCTCGGGAAGTCGGAGTCCGAGTTCATACACCCTGCGTCCCGGATCATTGCTCTTGCCGATCTTGTGGAATTCGCCCATTCGGATCAGGTAGACGACCCCTGTGACCACGGATTCATCCTGTGCGGGCTTCGGCCGAGGCTGTCGTGGTTTCGCAGCCTCGCAGATGGTCGCCACATCGGCGTACTCCGCATGCGATCGCGCAAACGCCAACACCCTCGCGTGCTGTTCAGCCTTGTCGCCCAAGCGGTTGCCGAAGACCTTCTCGTTCGGCAAGCCGGTTTGCGTGCGCCGACGAAGGGTGATCTCGGCAGCAGTGGGAAAGTGACCGAACTCGCGAGTCAGGTCAGCCAAGATGCGGACGAGCGTCTCGTCACTGTGTTGCTTACCCTGCCAGCCTCCAGGCTCCAGCCCGGCTTCACGAACGGCATCGCTCCAACGGGCCCAGTACCGGCCCAGCCACTGCGACTCCTTGATGCCGGAGACGACATCGAAGCGCTCCTTGCCCAGCGCCACGCCGCCGTTTTCAGCCGCGAGACGACGAATCTCGCTCAGGATGTGTTCCTTACTCAGCTCAGGATGTGTTCCTTACTCAACAGGCTCACAAGCGAACCCTACAGACCCACTTGGCCCGGCGCCGGCAACCCTCCCCGCTGGGTCTCTATGTGTCGAGCGCGGGGCGCTCTGCGGGTCAGACGGCCCAGAGACGGCCCAAGACTCCGGATCAAGCCCCTGACCTGCGCAAACGCGCAGGATCACACGTTGAAGCGGAACTCGACGACGTCCCCGTCGGCCATCACGTACTCCTTGCCCTCGATGCGTGCCTTCCCGCGCGCTCGAGCCTCGGCCATCGACCCGGCCGCCACCAGGTCGTCGTAGGAGACCACCTCCGCCTTGACGAACCCCTTCTGGAAGTCCGAGTGGATCACCCCGGCGGCCTCCGGCGCGGTGGCCCCCGCCCGGATCGTCCAGGCCCGGGCCTCCTTGGGCCCGGCGGTCAGGAACGTGGCCAGCCCCAGCGTCGCGAACCCGACCCGGACCAGCTGGTCCAACCCGCTCTCCGCCTGGCCCAGGCCCGCGAGCATCTCCCGGGCTTCTGCCTCGGACAGCTCGACCAGCTCGGACTCCAGCTTCGCGTCCAGGACCACCGCCTCGGCCGGGGCCACCAGCGCCCGGAGGCTGGCGAGGTACGACTCGTCGTCCAGCTCGGCGGAGTCGACGTTGAACACGTAGAGGAACGGCTTCGCGGTCAGCAGCGTCAGCTCGCGCAGTGGTGCGAGGTCCCGCCCTGCGGACGCCAGGGTCCGGCCCCGCTGGAGGGTGTCGCGTGCCTGCTCAGCCGCGGCGAGCGTCTCTCGGCGCGCGGGGACCAGGCGTGCCTCCTTCTCCAGCCGCGGCAGCGCCTTCTCCACGGTCCCCAGATCCGCCAGGATCAGCTCGGTGTTGACCGTCTCGATGTCGTCGGCCGGGTCGACCCGGCCATCGACATGGGTGACGTTCTCGTCACCGAATCCACGGATGACCTGGCAGATGGCGTCGGCCTCACGGATGTGGGCCAGGAACTGGTTGCCCAGCCCCTCACCGCGGCTCGCCCCGCGGACCAGGCCGGCGATGTCGGTGAAAGAGACGGTGGCCGGCACGATCTTGGCGGCGGAGAACATCCTGGCCAGCACGCCCAGCCGCGAGTCCGGCACCCCGACCACGCCGATGTTCGGCTCGATGGTGGCGAACGGGTAGTTCGCCGCCAGCACGTCATTGCGGGTCAAGGCGTTGAACAGCGTGGACTTGCCCACGTTCGGCAGCCCGACGATTCCGAGGGACAGGGTCACGACCCACCAGCCTAGGTGACCGGGATCAAGGTCTCGTCCGCGTGTCGCAACGTCGTCCGGGTGCGTCGCCGGCCTACCGTGGACCCGGTGACCACCCACTCCCTGCGAACCGATCCTCGTCCCACGCCACGCGAGCAGACCGTGCCACCCGCTTCCGGTGCTCCGACGCTCACCACCTCGGGGGTTGCGGCAACGGTCGGAGTGCTCACGCTGGTCGGCGCCGGGATCGATCTGATGACCACCGACGGGCTGCACGCGATCTTCGCGCTCTGCCTGGCCGCGGGTGCTGCCTACGCGGCGTGGCGGGTGCGGCGAGCCGATCGGCTGGCCGCACTGGTCACCCCACCGCTGGCCTTCGCCCTGGGCGTGCTGCTGGCGGCCGCGGTCAACGGGGGTGGGGGGATGCTCGGTACGGGGCTGGCGGTCTTCTCCTCGCTGTCGACCGGCCTACCCACGCTGGCCGGCGTCGAGCTGCTCACGGCGCTGATCGTGGTGTCCCGGACGGTCCGCCGCCCGGGGCACCGGACGAGCCCGCCCCTAGGCCGGCAGCGTCTGTGACTGGGAGGCGCGCAGATCTCGGCGCAACCCCGCGGGCAGGGCGAACGTCAGGTGCTCCTCGGTAGTCTCCACCTCCTGGACCGAGGTGAACCCCCGGTACGCGAGATGCTCCAGCACCCGGCGAACCAGGATCTCGGGTACCGAAGCGCCACTGGTCAACCCGACCGTCGCAGCCCCGGACAGCCACGTCTCCTCGATCTCCTCGGCCCGGTCCACCAGGTACGCCGCCAGCGCCCCCGACTGCCGGGCGACCTCGACCAGTCGAACCGAGTTCGAGGAGTTCGACGACCCGACCACGATCATCAGGTCGCAGCGGCCGGCGATCGCCTTGACCGCGACCTGCCTGTTCTGCGTCGCATAGCAGATGTCGTCGCTGGGCGGATCGACCAGGTGCGGAAAACGTTCGCGCAGCCGCGCCACGGTCGCCATCGTCTCGTCCACGGACAGCGTGGTCTGGGACAACCAGACAACCCGGTCGGGGTCGTCCACCTCGACAGCGTCCGCGGCCGCCGGGCTGTCGACCAACCGGATCTTCTCCGGGGCCTCGCCGGTGGTGCCCTCCACCTCCTCGTGCCCAGCGTGACCGACGAGGAGGATCTCGTACCCCTCGGCCGCAAACCGTGCGGCCTCACGGTGGACCTTGGTGACCAGCGGACACGTCGCGTCGATGGTCCGCAGACTCCGGGCGGCGGCCTGCTGGTAGACGGCCGGGGCGACCCCGTGGGCGGAGAGAACCACGACGGCGCCCTCGGGTACCTGGTCTGCCTCGTCCACGAAGACCGCGCCCCGCTCGGCCAGGGCCGCGACGACGTGCGTGTTGTGCACGATCTGCTTGCGCACGTACACCGGGGCACCATGGACCTCGAGAGCCTTCTCCACAGCCTGCACCGCCCGGTCGACCCCGGCGCAGTACCCTCTCGGCGAGGCGAGCAGGACGCGGCCGGGCGGACCGTCGGTGCGAGACATGGCTTCATGGTAGGCGCGGGCCCCGAGACCGCGACGTGGGCCAGCAGCGTCAGTCGGTGGTGCCGCCACGGCCGTCGTACCGACACGACAGTGCCACCGATACCACAGTGCCACCGATACCACAGTGCCACCGATACCACAGTGCCACCGATACCACAGTGCCACCGATACCACAGTGCCACCGATACCACAGTGGGGAGAGTTCCGGATGCCATCCGCCAGCTCCCCGGAGGATCCGACCCCGGTCCGGGTGGTCTCCCAGCAGATCGGCGAGTGGATCGCCCGGCTGGGCAAGATCTGGGTCGACGGCCAAGTGGTCGAGGTCGACCGGTACCAGGGTTTTGCCTTCCTGACGCTGCGCGACGTCGCGGCCGACATCTCGCTGAAGGTCACCTGCTCGCGCCGGGTGCTGGACGCGGTGAGCCCCACGCTGCAGGCCAACACCCGGGTAGTCCTGCATGCTCGTCCCACCTGGTACCTCAAGCGCGGTCAGCTGTCTCTGGCGGCGGACGAGATCCGCCACGTCGGGGTGGGCGAGCTGCTGGCTCGCCTGGAACGGCTCCGCGTCATGCTGGCCGCGGAAGGGCTGTTCGCCGCGGAACGCAAGCGGCCGTTGCCCTTCCTGCCCCAGGTGGTCGGCCTGGTGTGCGGACGCTCCTCAGCCGCCGAGCGCGACGTGGTGGAGAACGCCCGCCGCCGGTGGCCGGCGGTCCGGTTCCGGATCGAGGAGGTCGCGGTCCAAGGGGTCAGCGCTGTCTCGGAGGTCACCGCGGCGTTGGCCCGGCTGGACGCCGACCCCGAGGTGGAGGTGATCGTGCTGGCCCGAGGCGGGGGTGCGCTGGAGGATCTGCTGGCCTTCTCCGACGAGGCGCTGGTCCGGGCCGTCGTGGCTACCCGGACCCCGGTGGTCTCCGCGATCGGGCACGAAGAGGATGTGCCGCTGGTGGACCTGGCGGCCGACGTGCGCGCGTCGACCCCGACCGACGCGGGCCGGCGGGTGGTGCCAGACGTGACCGAGGAAGCCCTGCGGATCGCCGAGCTGCGCCGGCGGGTCCGGGTCGCACTGCGCACCCGGCTGGACCGTGAGTCCACGTGGCTGGCGGCCGTACGGTCCCGGCCGTCGCTGGCCGATCCGTACGCCGCCCTGGACACCCGGGCGCAGGAGGTCCAGGCCATGCGGGACCGGGCCGGTCGGGCCATGCGGGCCCGGCTGGATCGCGCCGCAGACGGCTTGGTCCACACCCGGGCCCGCGTGCTGACCCTGTCCCCCGCTGCCACGCTGCAGCGCGGGTATGCGGTCGTCCAGCGAGAGGATGGCGGGGTGGTCGACGACCCGCGGCAGGTCGTGCCGGGTGAGTCCATCGGGATCCGGGTGGCCCACGGCCGGTTCGCCGCACAGGTCAGTGATGTCCCGAGCACGCCCCGGCAGGAAGGATGAGGATGGCCAGCCCACCGGCAGACAACGCGTCAGCGCAGCGCGCACCGGAGAACCCGCCACCGGCAGACGGACCGGTTCCCGGCACCTACGAGCAGGCCCGCGACCAGCTGACGGAGGTGGTGCACCGCCTGGAGGCCGGTGGAGTCAGCCTCGAGGAGTCCCTGGCGCTCTGGGAGCGCGGCGAGGAGCTGGCCGATGCCTGCCAACAGTGGCTGGACGGAGCCCGGGCTCGGCTGGACGAGGTTCGCACCAGTGGGACCGGACCCCAGGGGTCAGGACCTCAGGGACCCGGACCTCAGGGACCCGGCGAGCACGGCTAGCTGGGCCCACGAGGCCGACCCCGTGACGATCACCGTGTCCCGGGCCGAGACACGGACGTAGGCCCGAGCCATCGAGCCGGAACCCTGGTAACGGGTCCAGCTCGCCCCGGCGATCTCGCGGGTGCCGGCCGCGACCGCCGACGGCACCTGACGGGCCAGGAAGGTCGCTCCGGGCGCGGACGACTGCTCCAGCGACGCATAGACCGGGCCCGGCGCGACGAACCCCAGGTGCCAGACCGGGAAGCCGCCCTGCTCGTCGTACCGCACGCTGGTGGCCTGCCAGCCAGACGGCAGCCCCACGGGGGCGAGGACCGCGAAGGGTGCCACGCCGCGGACCGCGACCAACGCCGGTTGGTAGTCGACGACCCGGACCCCCGTGGAGTGCGGTCGCGGGGTCAGCGCGAGGATGACGGCTGCGAACAGGCCGACCACCGCCAGCGTGCGCAGCAGGTCCAGCACGCTGCCTCCGCGCCGACGGGCCGGGAGGTTCTCGGTTGCCGTGGGCTCGCCACCGACCGTCGTCCGACTCACCCCGCCATCGTCGCCCACGACCCGTTCAGCGTGCGACCGGGGGCGCGGCTCACCGGAGCCTGCGTCCGCGAGCCGGTGGGCGTGATCGATGCACGAGGACCGATCCGAGCACGAGCGTGCCCTCGATCCTGAGCACCGGGGCGTCCGGGGCAGCGGCGGGGCGACGAGCAACCTTCCGCGAACCAGCGACCGAGGTCCCGGCCATCTCCACCGCGACCCCGTCGGGCACCCTGAGGATGACCGATCCCATGACCGCGTTGGCCACGATCGTGGTCCGGGTGCTCTGCACCACCGCCTCGGACAGGTCCAGCCTCACCGAACCGAGCACCGCAGTGATCGTCAGCCGGTCCGGCAGCGTCCAGGGGCCCTGGCGGTGCACGGTGGACAGCAGCGCGGTGATCGGGCCGGCAGGCACGCCCGAGGCAGGATGCGGCAGGTCCACGACGATCCGGGACAGCTCCCCGCGAGTGCGCGCCGCCAGCACCCGACAGAGCCGGTCGTCGACCTCGTCGGCGCCGAGCCGACCGTGCGCGAACGCCTCACGGACCACCTCGGCGACCCGGTCGCGATCAGCGTCCCCAGCCCGCACCCGATCATCATCGTCGGCTCGCGACCCCACGCCTCGACCCTAGCCTCGCCAGACCCCGCCAGGCATCGCCACCAGCGCCCTGGATGCTCTGTCCAACCCCGACGGCCTACCCTCGGCAACCATGGACCGCACCGCACCCGAGGGTGTTGGCGCGCCGACCCAGGGATCGATCCTCGTGGTGGGCGAAGCGCTGGTGGACCTGGTGCCGACCCCCGCTCCGGCCACGTACCGGGCCCTGCCCGGCGGCAGCCCAGCCAACGTCGCCGTGGGGCTGGCCCGCCTCGGCCGACCCGTCGAGCTGGTCACCGGGCTCGGCGAGGACCCGTTCGGCCGGCTGGTCCACGCGCATCTCGTGGCATCCGGGGTCGGGCTGCCCCGGGTGGACCGACGCCACCCGACCGGTCTGGCGATCGCCGACCTGGACGCTGCCGGCGTCGCCCGGTACGACCTGCGGCTGGACTGGGACCTGTCGGTTCCGGTCACACCCCCCGCGGGGACCCTGGCCCTGCACACGGGGTCGCTGGCCACCGTGCTGCTCCCGGGGGCTCGGGCCGTCCACGGGCTGATGAGCGCGGCGGGCGGGCGTGGCGTGTCGGTTTCGTACGATCCGAACGTCCGCCCTTCGCTCCTGGATCCCCACGGGGACGGACCGTGCGGGGCCGTCGCTCACGTGCAGGAGCTCGCGGCGCTGGCCCACGTGGTCAAGGCCAGCGCCGAGGACCTCGAGTGGCTGTACCCAGGACGCGACCCCGTCCGCGTGGCCGAGGAGCTGATCGGCCGGGGACGTACGTCC
>JAJYSQ010000076.1 GCA_021793495.1 Actinomycetes bacterium | reverse complement strand
AGGTGTCCCCCGACCCGGAGGCACCGAACATGCCTCGTCGTTGCCCGAGGACCTCCACCGGCACCGCCTCGGCGGGGACCGGTACGTCACCCGGGTGCTGGCCGGCCACCGGGTCGCTCATCGTAGGGCTCCGGTCGGGTCCAGCCCGATGTCGTAGGTGGGCCGGGCGTGCAGGGCGGCCTGCTCGGCCTCGGCGTCCGCCCGCTCGCGGTTGACGCCCAGTGGGGAGTTGAGGATCTGCTGGTGGAGCTTGAGGATCGCGTCGATCAGCATCTCGGGCCGCGGCGGACAGCCGGGCAGGTAGATGTCCACCGGCACGATGTGGTCGACCCCCTGGACGATCGCGTAGTTGTTGAACATCCCGCCGCTGGAGGCGCACACCCCCATCGACAGCACCCACTTGGGGCCAGGCATCTGGTCGTACACCTGGCGCAGCACCGGGGCCATCTTCTGGCTGACCCGGCCGGCCACGATCATCAGGTCGGCCTGGCGTGGCGAGGCGCGGAACACCTCCATGCCGAACCGGCCGAGGTCGTAGCGCGGGCCGCCGCTGGTCATCATCTCGATCGCGCAGCAGGCCAGCCCGAAGGTAGCTGGCCACAGCGAGCTCTTGCGTACCCAGCCGGCGGCCTTCTCGACCGTCGTGAGCAGCACCCCGGCCGGTAGCTTCTCTTCCAGACCCATGTCGCCTCGCTCTCTTGCTGTTCCCACGGTTCTCGCCGGGCTGCTCACTCGCTCGCTCCCGTCCCGCACCAGCGCGGCGCCGGGCGTCGGCGGCGTCCTAGTCCCAGTCGAGCCCGCCCCGGCGCCAGACGTAGGTGTAGGCGATGAACACGGTGGCGATGAACAACAGCATCTCCACCAGGCCGAAGATCTTCAGCGCGTCGAAGGTGACCGCCCACGGGTAGAGGAAGACGATCTCGATGTCGAACACGATGAACAGCATCGCGGTGACGTAGTACTTGATCGGGAAGCGTCCGCCGCCGGCCGGTTGGGGGGTCGGCTCGATGCCGCACTCGTAGGAGTCCAGCCGGGCCCGGTTGTACCGCCGGGGGCCGGTGAACGAACCGGCGACCACCGAGACGAGCGCAAACGCGAGCGCGATCCCGCCCAGCACCAGGATGGGGGCCCAGATGTTCACCTCGGTGTCGTCCCTCCGTTCGCAAGCCGATGACGGCCGGTCGTGGTGCCCGGGGCACACCTGCGCGCCCCCGACCCCAGCCCACCTGCATCGGCCAGGACCCGACCGACGCTGTCCGGTCACCGCCCGTTCAGCAGCATCCTAGGGGGGTCCGGTCGGGCCTGGGTCCCGGGGTCCGGGGCCTGGGCCGCCGTGCGGGGGTCAGGCGGCCGGGTCAGGCGGCCGGGTCAGGCGGCCGGGACGACCTTGGTCAGCGCGTTGATGATCCGGTCCATCGCATCCCCGCCGCGGGGGTCGGTGAGGTTCGCCATCAGCTTGATGGTGAAGCGCATCAGCGTCGGGCGGGTGAGCCCGTGCTCGGTCGCCAACCGCATCACCGCCGGGTGGCCGATCAGCCGGACGAAGTACCGTCCCAGGGTGTAGTACCCACCGAGAGAGGCCTTCAGCGCCTGCGGGTACGCCTGCAGGGCCCGTTCGCGCCCAGGCCCCTGCGGCCGGGCCAGCGACTGGATGATGGCCTCGGCGGCCAGCGCCCCGGACTCCAGGGCGTACGCGATCCCCTCGCCGTTGAACGGGTTCACCATCCCCCCGGCGTCCCCGACCAGCAACAACCCGTCGGCATAGTGCGGCTGCCGGTTGAACCCCATCGGCAGGGCGGACCCGAGCACCGGAGAGGTCCGGTTGTCCTCCGTGAACCCCCACTCGGGAGGCGTCGCGTCCAGCCACCGTCGCAGCAGGTCCTTGTAGTCGACGCGGCCGAACGCCTCGGAGGTGTCGAGGATGCCCAGGCCGACGTTGGACGTCCCGTCGCCCATGCCGAACACCCAGCCGTACCCCGGCAGCAGCCGGCGTCCCCCGCGACCGTCGTCGGCCCAGAGCTCCAGCCACGACTCCAACCAGTCGTCGTCGGAGCGCGGGCTGCGGTAGTACGTGCGTACCGCTACCCCCATGGGTCGGTCCTCGCGGCGGCGGCGGCCCACGTCGACCGACAGCCGGGACGAGTTGCCGTCGGCGGCGACCACCACGGGGGCCCGCAGCCAGACGTCGGCCGGGTCACCGTCCGGGGCGCTCCGGCGCGCCCGGACCCCCACGACCCGCCCGGTGCGCTCGTCCCGGAGCGCGCCACGGACCGTGGTGGACTCAGACAGCCGGGCGCCGGCATCCACCGCGTGCCGGGCCAGTGACTCGTCGAGGTCCATCCGGGTGCGGACCAGCCCGTAGCCCGGGAAGGATGCGAGCTCCGGCCAGGGGATCTCCAGGCGGACCCCTCCGCCGATGATCCGCAACCCCTTGTTCGCCCGCCACCCGGCGGCCGCGCTGACGTCGACCCCGAGGGCGACCAGCTGCTGGACGGCCCGGGGGGTCAGTCCGTCTCCGCAGACCTTCTCCCGCGGAAACGTCGCCTTCTCCAGCAGGAGCACGTCGACGCCGGCCCGCGCCAGGTAGTACGCGGTCGCAGACCCGGCCGGACCTGCGCCCACGACGATCACGTCGGCCTGTACCGGGCTGGTTCTCGTGGGGCCAGCGTCGGGGATCGGGGCGGGCTGGGGCACAGAGGTCCTCGTCGGCGTGGGAGGCGCGCCAGGGGCACCTCGGGGGCGGAACGGCGTACAGCGCCAAGCGCTGACCCGAAGTCTACGGGGCCGGGGTTCGATCGACCGGGGGACGACGCGCCCGGTGCACCGCAACGATCCCGCCCGAGAGGTTGCGCCACGCCACCTCGGTCCAGCCGTGCTCGGCCACCAGCCGGGCCAGGCTGGCCTGGTCGGGCCAGGCCCGGATGGACTCGGCCAGGTACACGTAGGCATCGGGGCTGCTGCTCACGGTCCGGGCGAGCGCGGGCAGCGCGCGGACCAGGTACTCCAGGTACACGGTGCGCCACAGGGCCCACGTCGGCCGGGAGAACTCACCAACCACCAGCCGCCCACCGGGGCGGGTGACCCGGGCCATCTCGGCCAGGGCCGCGGCGGTGTCGGTGACGTTGCGCAGCCCGAAGGAGATGGTGACCGCATCGAAGGTCGCGTCGTCGAACGGCAGGCGGGTCGCGTCACCCGCGACCAGCTGGGCCGGGACGCGTCGCGCCCGGCCCACCCGCAGCATCCCCCAGGACAGGTCGAGGCCGACCACCCGTGCGCCGGCCCGGGCAAACGGTGTGGCCGAGGTGCCCGTGCCGGTGGCCAGGTCGAGGATCCGCTCGCCGGGTCGAGCGGCCACCGCGCCGGTCACCACCCGCCGCCATCGACGGTCCTGACCCAGGGACAGCACGTCGTTGGCCAGGTCGTACCGCCGAGCGACGGCGTCGAACATGGCCGCGACCTCGCTCGGCTTCTTGTCCAGATGGGCCCGGCTCACCGACCCAGCCTGCCATGCCGGTACACCAGACGCCCGCCCAGCACAGTGGCGAGCACCCGGTAGGGCCCGTGGTCCAACAGCAGGGAGTACGGATCCGACCCAGCCGGGTCCCTGCCGTGGGTGGGTACGTCGACGACGGCGAGGTCGGCTCGGGCTCCGGGACGCAGGTGCCCGCAGTCCGAGAGCCCCAGGGCGCGGGCTCCCCCGATGGTCGCGGCCTCGACCAGCAACCGGGACAGGTCCGCTGCGTCGTACCCCTGGGCTCGTGCCAGCCCGCGAACCGCTCGAGCCTCGGCCAGCAGGTCCAGGTCCGGCGACGACGCGAGCGAATCGGTGCCCAGGGCCAACGGGACGGACTCGTCGAGGAACGCCGCCACCGGCGGGTCGCCGGTGGCCAGCACCCGGTTGGAGCGCGCGCACACCGCGACCGCGGTGCCACGCCGTCGCAGCCGGGCCCGGTCCGCGGCACCGGCATGCACCCCGTGGGCGACGTGCACGTCGGGCCCCAGCAGGCCGAGCTCGTCGGCCAGCCCGGCCGGAGTCAGTCCGGACCCACCGGCGGCCAGCAACGCCATCCGCCAGCCGTACCGCGCTGCGGCCGCGGCCAACGGACCGTCTCCGGTGGCGACGTACCGGCTCTCCGCGTCCGTCTCGGCCAGGTGCAGGTGCAGCCGCAGCCCACGGGAGCGGGCCACCTGGGCGGCGCCCACCAGCGCGGCATGCCCCAGGGTGTACAGGGAGTGCGGCGAGATCCCGAGGACCCGTCCACGCGGCGCCGACTCCAGGGCGCGTACCAGGGTCGTCTCGGCCGCGGCCCACCCGTCCTCGTCCACCGCCACGACCTCCAGGTAGGACAAGCCAGCCAGCCCGGACCGTGCGGTCGGGCCGAGCACCACGGGGTCGGTGACCACGTCGGCCACCGCGGTGACCCCGGCCCGTAGGCAGGCGGCGATCCCTACCCGGGCCGATGCGGTCCAGTCTCGGCCGGTCATCCCCCGGCGTCGGGCGGTCAGGGTCGCGATCCAGGTCGGGAAGTCCGCCCCGAGCGCGGCGAGGTCGGCGAACGCCGAGTACTGCAGGTGGGCGTGGGCGTTGACCAGCCCGGGGATCAGCCATCCCGGCCAGTCGCGCCGGCGGGCCGATGGGTACCGGGCGAGCAGCTCACCGGCCGGGCCACGGTCCAGGATCCGTCCACCGACCATCGCGACCGCGCCGGCCGGGATCGGTGGGTCGAGCACCGGCAGCACGAGCGACGCGGTGTGCACGGTGATGGTCGGGTCGGTGGGTGCCACCGGATCATCGTCCTGGCCGCGGCGGCGACCCGGAGAGCGTGCGGGCTACGCTGCCGGCTCCCACGGACGGCAGCGCCACCGACCACGTCGTCAACCGACCACGGCCAGGCCCGGGGCCTTCACCGGACGCCGGGCCCCGGTCACGGTCGACGAGTAGTGGGACACGACCCGGGGATCGGTGGGGTCCTGCGCCGGGTCGGTGTGCACCCGCAGGTGGCGGTAGAGGGTGTCGCGCTGCGCCGGGATCCGGTCGGCGGACCGGATCAGGTGGATGATCTCCGCGAGGTTCGATCGGTGCCGGGCCCCGGCGGAGGAGACCACGTTCTCCTCGAGCATCACCGAGCCCAGGTCGTCGGCCCCGTAGTGCAGCGAGAGCTGGCCGGCCTCCTTGCCCACGGTCAGCCAGGAGCCTTGCAGGTGCGCGACGTTGTCCAGGAAGAGCCGGGCGACCGCGACCAGCCTCAGGTACTCGGTGATGGTGGCCTGGGTGCGCCCGTGCAGGTGGTTGTTCTCCGGCTGGTAGGTCCAGGGGATGAACGACCGGAAACCGCCGGTCTCGTCCTGCACGTCGCGGATCAGCCGGAGGTGCTCGATACGCTCGGCGTTGGTCTCTCCGGTGCCCATCATGAACGTGGCGGTGGACTCGATGCCCTGCCGGTGCGCCGAGCGCATCACGTCCAGCCAGATCCCGCCTGGCTCCTTCAGCGGGGCGATCACCTGCCGGGGACGGTCGACCAGGATCTCCGCGCCGGCTCCGGCGAAGGAGTCCAGACCGGCGGCGTGCAGCCGGGTGATCACCTCATCGATGCCCAGCGAGGACACCCGCGAGATGTGCACGACCTCCGACCCGCCGAGAGAGTGCAGGACCAGGTCCGGGTAGGCCGACTTCAGCGCACCGAATGCCTGCTCGTACCACTCGATGCCCAGGTCCGGGTGGTGCCCGCCCTGCAGCATGATCTGGGTGGCGCCCAGCGCGGCGGCCTCTCCCGCGCGGCGCACGATCTCCGAGATCGGGTGGGTCCACCCCTGGCGATGGCCCGGTGCCCGGTAGAAGGCGCAGAACTTGCACGCGGTCACGCAGACGTTCGTGTAGTTGATGTTGCGCTCGATGATGTAGGTGGCGATGCCGTCGGGGTAGCGCCGCCGACGTACCGTGTCCGCGGCCCGGCCCAGGGCGTGCAGCGGCGCCCAACGGTAGAGCGCCAACGCCTCGTCCGGGGTGATCCGCCCCGAGTCGGCGGCCCGGTCCAGCACGGCCTGCAGATCGTCCACGGACTCGTCCTCACGCACGGGAGGCCTCCACCCGCCGGATGCCTCGACACCCTCAGCCTACCGAGCGGGGGTGCGCCGTTCCGGCTCGACGCCCGGCTCGGCGGCCGGGTCCACCGGTGCCGCCGGTGCCGCCGGGCGCTGGTGGGCCCGGCCCACCGTCACGTACGGTCCGAGCCAGGCGCGCAGCAGCGCCACAGCGGCCGCGCTCACCGGCAGCGCCACGAGCAACCGGACAAGAGCGGCGTCCGGGCTCAGGGTGTGTGCGACCAGCGCGGCGTGCAGCGCGGGGGCGTCCACCAGCACGGCCAGGACCAGTGCGTACCGGTCGAGCAGCCACCTCACCGGCGGGACACCTGCCGTTCGCGCAGCTGCCTGCCCACCGCAGGCATCGGCGGCACGGTCACCACTGCCCCAGGTGGCCGGCCAGCAGCCCGGTCCAGGCGCGCCGGGTGGCCGGACGACCATCCAGCCCGATCACCGGCAGGCCCAGCCCCAGGACGCTGCCTGGGTCGGTGGTGACCGAGGCCTGGTGCACCAGCAGCCCGGCGACCCCGGTCAGCTGGTCGAGCACCGCCTGGGCGTCGGCGGTCTTCCGGGTGGCGTCGACCTGCACCCAGACCTCCTCGGCCGCCAGGGCGGACACGACCCGGGCGGCCCACTGCCAGGCCTCGATCTCGAACGCCGCGTCCACCGCGACCAGCACGGGGGTCCGGCTCCGGCGCAGTGCTGCCAACCGGTCGAGGGCCTGCGCGGGGCTGGGGAGCACCCGCGACGCCGGCACGTCCGTCCCCGCCCTGTTCGACGCCGCCAGCCACACGCAGCCCGCCGGCAGCCGCCACACCCGGGCGAGCCCGACCGCCTCCTCGTACGCCAGCGCCGACGGGCCCACCACGGCCAGCACCTGCCCGGGGCCGACGGGCGGCCCAGCGGCGCGCCGGGCGGGAGCGATCAGCTCGGCGACGGCGCCGACGACCGCGAGCAGGTCCCGGCCGCCGGTCGCGCCGCAGCGGGCAAGCGCGTGCTCGGTCAGCTCGGACGGCAGGCCGAGGCGGCCCAGTGCCCGACGCACCTCGTCCGCAGGATCGTGCACCAGCAGTGGCTGGCCCGGTGACCGGTCCTCGGCCGGGACGGGGTCGAGGGTCTCGACGTCGCGAGACCTGG